>NZ_JBHYMK010000060.1:15502-48867 GCF_042743065.1 Streptomyces sp. NPDC058872 | reverse complement strand
CGACCACATCGTTCCCGATGTGGTCGCGGGCGGCCTCTCCGTGCTCTTCTGCGGGATCAACCCGGGTTTGATGACGGCGGCGACGGGCCACCACTTCGCCCGTCCGGGCAACCGCTTCTGGCCGGTGCTGCACCGGTCCGGCTTCACCCCGCGGCAACTGCGGCCGGACGAACAGGAGGAGCTCCTGGGGTACGGCCTGGGCATCACCAACGTGGTGGCACGGGCGACCGCACGGGCCGACGAGCTGAGCCGCGAGGAGTACCGCGAGGGCGGGCGACTGCTCGTGGACAAGGTGGAACGGCTGGCACCCCGTTGGCTCGCGGTCGTCGGCGTCACCGCGTACCGCACGGCCTTCGGCGAACCGAAGGCCGTCATCGGGCCGCAGGAGCGCACGATCGGAGCGACCCGGATCTGGGTCCTGCCCAATCCCAGCGGCCTCAACGCCCACTGGACCGCTGCGGCGATGGCGGAGGAGTACGCCCGGCTCAGGGCGGCGACCGGGGCCTCCTAGGCGGCGTCGTCCCGTGCGCTCGGGGACGCGGAGGAGACCATCGGCGCAGGTCCGCCGTGGGGGCGGCACTCGCCGCGGCCTGAGCCATTGAGTACCATCCGCTTGACGGGTGCACGAGCTGGGAGGACACGGTGGGGCGGCTGACCGGCGGGGATCCGTCTCTGCTGCGGCGGATCAATTCCGCGGTGGTGCTCCATGCCCTGCGGGGTGCCGATGCACCCACGCTCACGGACCTGACCCGGATCACGGGCCTGTCCCGCCCCACGGTCGAGGGGGTCGTCGAAGGGCTGATGGAGGGCGGACTCGTCGTCGAGTCGGCACCCGAGGAGGGTGAGGCCCGTCGGCAGGGACGTCCGGCGCGGAGGTTTCGCTTCCGTGCGGAGGCCGGCCATCTGCTCGGCATCGAAATCGGTCCGCACCGAGTGGCCGCCCTGCTCTCGGGCTTGGACGGGCGCATCATCGGCGCCGGGTCCCGCGAGGTGTCGGAGACGGCTCCCGAGGACGAACGCCTGGAACGGGTGCGTGCGGTCGTGGCCGACGTCCTGCGCAGGGCCGGGGTCGCCCGGTCCAACCTGCGGGCCGTCGGCGTCGGCACGCCCGGCATCGTGGAGGCGGACGGCACGGTGCGGCTCGGCACGGCGCTGCCCGGTTGGACCGGCCTGGCGCTCGGCGAACGGCTGCGGCGCTCCTTCCGCTGTCCGGTGATCGTGGAGAACGATGCGAACGCAGCGGCCGTCGCGGAGCACTGGAAGGGCGCCGCGACCGACTCCGACGACATCGTCTTCGTCCTGGCCGGGCTGAGCCCCGGGGCCGGCTCGCTGATCGGCGGCCGGCTGCACCGCGGCTTCGGCGGAGCGGCCGGGGAGATCGGAGCGCTGCACCTGCTCGGCCGGGGCGCCGCCCCCGAGCACCTGCTCTCCACGACGGACGAACCGCTGCACCCGTTGGACGAGCAGGCGGTCGCGGAGGTCTTCGCGCTGGCCCGCAAGGGCGACGCACGTGCCCAGGCTGCGGTGGAGCGGTTCATCCAGCGGCTGGTGCACGACGTGGCGGCCCTGGTCCTCGCCATCGACCCGGAACTGGTGGTCGTCGGAGGATGGGCGGCCGGTCTCGACGGAGTGCTCCAGCCGCTCCGCGAGGAGCTGGCGCGGTTCTGCCTGCGGCCCCCTCGGGTGGTGCTGTCGCTGCTCGGCGAGGCGGCGGTGGGCACGGGGGCGCTGCGGCTGGCCCTCGACCACGTCGAGGAGCAGCTCTTCGCGGTCGACGGCACGGTGACGGCCCGCCGCTAGGGATCCCTGCGACGGGCCGGATGTCCGTGGGCGTGCGCCGGGTACTACGAAGCCATGACCAGGTCGATCGAGTCGCCGAAGGTGAGGCGGCAGGTGTCGGCGCGGTAGGTGGCCACGGAGACGGCGGCGGTGCGGCCGGCGGAGAGGTAGCGGGTCGTCACGACGAGGACGGGCGCGCCCGGGAGCCGGTCGAGCTCCTTGGCGTCGTCGGCGCGGGCGGAGCCGAGCTCCACGGCGCGGTCCTGGCCGTCGAGGGCGAGGTGCTGGAGTTCGCGGAGCACGGTGCGGGCACGGGCGGGTCCGGCGGGGGCGTCGATGGCGCTGAGGCCCGGCACGGAGCCGGTCGGCACGTAGAGCAGTTCCGCGGCGACCGGCTGGCCCTGGCTGATCCGGAGGCGGCGGACGACGTGCACCTGTTCGTCGGCACCGATCTCCAGGGCGCGGGCGACCGCGGCCGGGGCCGTGTCGGCGGCGGAGTCCTGGGCCTGCCAGGCGTCGTCGGCGACGCCGGGCCAGAGGTGCTGGGTGGTGGAGACGTCCACGCCGACGCGCGGCGGGGCGACGGTGGTGCCGACGCCGCGGCGGCGCTGCAGACGGCCTTCGAGCTCCAGCTGCTCCAGGGCCTGGCGGAGCGTGGCGCGGGCGACGCCGAAGCGCGCCGCGAGCTCGCGCTCGTTGGGAAGGATCTCCCCGACGGCGAAGTCCGAGTCGAGCGCCTCGCCGATCACTGTCTTGAGGTGCTGGTACTTCGGTTCCGGTACCGATGTCAGCTGCGTGGTCCCCACCCTGATCCTCCGCAATTCGCCGTGTCCCGCGGCGTTTCCGCGCCCTTGTTTATTAAAGGTTCCTGCACTAACTCTGTGACCATAAGGCGAGCCACCCCCTTGGTCAAGACCAATCCTCTGTCGAACGCCCCTGAATGTGACCCTCTGACCTAGATCGTTCACAGGACGTTCGCACCCCTGTGGGCACCGCGCAGCAAAGGGCCCCGCCTCCCCGGAGGGGAGACGGGGCGGGTTCCGGCCGTTTGGCGCGTTCTCCCTCAGGCTCCGGCGAGGAGGGAGAGGTCCCGGAGCTTGTCGGGGTTCCGCACGATGTGGACGCACTGGACGAGTCCGTCCCGCACCTCCACCTGGAAGGCGGTGTCGGGCCTTCCCTCGACGAGGAGGAGGACGGCGGGCGCACCGTTGAGCTCCAGGAGGCGCACCGTGCACCCGGCCCAAGCGGTCTGGACGACGGCGGCGATGAAACGGCCGACCTTGTCGGCGGTCTCGATGGTCCGCAGCGGTGCCTTCGCCTTGCCGCCGCTGTCCCCGACCAGCCGCACGTCCGGGGCGAGGAGGGCGAGGAGCCCGTCGAGGTCACCGCCGGTGGCGGCGGCGAGGAAGCGCTCGGTGAGCTCGCGGCGCTCGACCGGGTCGACGTCGTAACGGGGCCTCCGCTCGTCGACGTGGCGTCGGGCACGCCCGGCGAGCTGACGGACGGCCGCCTCCGAGCGGTCGAGGGCGGTGGCGATCTCCCCGTACGGGAAGCCGAACGCCTCGCGCAGCACGAAGACGGCCCGCTCCAGCGGGGAGAGGGATTCGAGCACCACCAGGAGCGCGAGGGAGACGGAGTCGGCGAGCAGGGCCCGCTCGGCGCCGTCGGACGCGGCGGAACCGAAGTCGGTGATGACGGGTTCGGGGAGCCACGGGCCGACGTAGGACTCGCGGCGGGCCTGTACGTGCCGGAGCCGGTCCAGTGCGAGCCGCGTGGTGATCCGCACGAGGAAGGCGCGGGGCTGGTGGACGCCGGACCGGTCGCCGGCGGTCCAGCGCAGCCAGCTCTCCTGGACGACGTCCTCGGCGTCGGCGGCGCGGCCGAGCATCCGGTAGGCGACGCCGAGGAGCACCGGACGGTGCTCCTCGAAGACTTCGGTGAGCCCTTCGGTCGGAACCGCAGCGGACTCGGCGACTCCCCCGGAGGCCCGGGCGGCCTCCGGGGTGACGGCCCGCTCCGCGGCCCCTTCGGTGGTCGAGATATCAGTGGACACCCGTCCATCCCAGTCCACGGCGCTGCTCCTGTCCACTTTCCGGTCCTTGCCTTGAACTCTCGGCTACTGGACGGTAATTGTTGCTGACGGGTCGTCTAAGGACCTCTTCCCGCCGGTGTTCACGGAAAGCCGAGGAACCGCATGGCCGCACGGACCGCGTTCACGATCGACACCCCCACGGGTCCCCGCACCACGTCCCTGGTGTACGAGCGTCGGGGTGCGGGTGAGCCGCTGCTGCTGCTCCACGGCATCGGACACCACTGGCAGGCCTGGGAGCCGGTCCTCGACGTCCTCGCCGCCGAGCGGGATGTGATCGCGGTCGACCTGCCGGGCTTCGGGGAGTCCGAAGGCCTGCCGGAAGGGGTCCCCTACGACCTGTCCACGGTCGTGCCCGTGCTCGGCGCCTTCTGCGAGGCCGTCGGCTTCGCGCGCCCGCACGTGGTGGGGAACTCCTTGGGCGGACTGCTCGCCCTGGAGTTCGGCCGGGCGGGGCTCGCGCGCTCGGTCACCGCGCTCTCCCCCGCGGGCTTCTGGTCGGAAGCCGAGCGGCGGTACGCCTTCGGGACGCTGCGGGCCATGCGCGGCGCGGCCCTGTCACTGCCCGTTCCGGTCATCGAGCGGCTGTCCCGCACCGCACCCGGGCGCGCCGTGCTCACCAGCACCATCTACGCCCGGCCGGGCCGCAGGTCACCGGAGGCCGTCGTCGCCGAGACGCTCGCGCTGCGCGGGGCCACCGGCTTCCACCAGACCTTGGCCGCGGGCCGGACCGCCCTCTTCCGCGAGTTCGTCCCCTCGGTCCCGGTCACCGTGGCCTGGGGCAGCCGCGACCGGTTGCTGCTGCGCCGCCAGGGCATCCGCGCCAAGCAGGTGTTGCCCGGTGCACGTCTGGTGCGGCTGCCCGGCTGCGGTCACGTGCCGATGAGCGACGACCCGGCCCTCGTCGCGCGCGTGGTCCTGGACGGCAGTCGCTGAGTCCGGCCGGGGCGTCCGCGAGAACAGACCGGTGCCCAGCGCCGCACCGGCGCCCACGAGGAGGCTGCCGGCCGCCTGGGGCACCCCGAAGCCGGCACCACCGACGAGGGCGGCAGTGAGCGCGGCGGCGACGGGAACGGCCCCCGTGGAGAGGGTGGCGCGCTCCATGCCGATCCGTTGGACCCCCCTGTAGAACAGGACGAAGCCGACGACCGTGGCCAGGACGGCCTGCCAGACCAGGGCTCCGGTTTCCTCGATCGTCGGCGTCCGGACGAAGCCGCCGCCGTCCACGACCAGACCGAGGACGGCGGCCTCGACGGCGCCGACCCCGCAGACCGCAGCCGTCAGCACCTTCGGACCGAGCAACCTGAGGACCGGTACGGCAAGGACCGTGAAGCCGACCTCGCCGGCGAGGGCCGCCAGCGACCAGCCGATCCCGGCCGGATCGGTCCGCCCCCAGCCCTGCACGACGAAGGCGCCGGCGGTGACGAGCAGCGCGCCGTGCAGCACGGCGGGGGCCGGCCGACGCCCCTCGGCCAGTGGCACCAGGACGGCGACGACGACCGGTGCACAGCCCACCAGGACGCCGGGGACTGCGGGCTCCGCGGTGCGTTCCGCGGCGAGGACGGCGAGGTTGAAGCCGACCATGCCGACGGCCGCGAGGACGGCGAGCCGCAGCCAATGACGGAGGGTCAGCCGTCGGAGCGGGGCGAGACCACGACGGCCCAGCAGGGGGAGCAGCAGGAGACAGGCGGCCCCGTACCGGAGCGCCTGACCGCCCGTGTACGGGTAGGCGCCGAGCAGGCTGTTGGCGGTGAAGGAGGCGCCGACGAGGGCGTAGGCGAGGGTCACCAGCAGGACCCCGCGCAGGGCGTTGGCGTTCATGACCGTGACGCTAGAAAACCGGGCGGCCCCGATGAAGGGCCACTTCCACGACGCCGTCGGGGACCACTTCCGGGGCGCGGGATGCCACCGGCCCCCGGTGCGCCGGCCCCGTGGACGTTCCGCACCGTGCGCGACGCGTGTCCGCGGCGGGCGCGGTCGGCACGAGGGGGCACCGGTCCGGTTCCGGCGGAGGGCCCGTCAACTCACTCCGCTGCTCCGGGTGAACGTGCCGAGGCCCTGGGCGTCCAGGTATTCGACGGTGAAGGACTTCCCGTCCGGAGCGAAGGTGACCCCGGTGCGGCCGACGGCGTTCTCGCCGGCGGTCTCGAAGCTGAAGGTGTCGCCCGCGTAGTGCGTCAGCGGGTAGGTCTGGGGTTTCGGCCCGAGACGGAGCACCAGGGCTCCGTCCGGACCGGCGACGACCTCGGCGCGCCCGTAGTAGCTGCTGGAGTAGGTGCCGGCGTAGGCCGCGGCGGCCTTCGCCGGCGCGGCGTCCGACGGCGGGTGGGCGTAGTCGGTGTCCGAGCGGCCCTCGTTGGCCTGCTGCTGGTACACCGCGTCCACGAGGGGGATCCAGTCGCGGCTGACCTCACCGGTCTGCGCGATGTCGAAGAAGTCGAGCGCGACGGCGTCGGCGACCCCGACCGGCGAGGCGTTGGTGAGCACGACGATGCCGAGCTGCTCGCCGGGCAGCATCGTGACGTTGGTGTGGGCGCCCTGTGCGAACGCTCCCGTGTGGGACAGCCGGAGGCGTCCCTCGTCGTCGTAACTGACGTTCCACCCCAGGCCGTAGAAACCGGTCCGACCGGCCGGAGCCCGGGGCGGCCCGGTCACGGACTCGGGCCAGTGGGTGCGCTGCAGGGCGTCGGCCTCGACGATCTGCCGGCCGTCCAGCGCGCCGTTGGCGAGCTGGAGCTTCAGCCAGGTCGCCATGTCCCGGGCGGTGGAGCTGACGCCGCCGGCGGGGGACTGTGCGTCCGGGTCCCGCACGAACTCCGGCTTCCACGCGCCGTCGACCTTGACGTGCCCCCAGGCGCGGTCGGGTGCCTGCTCGAAGTCCTCGAAGCGCGAGCTCGTGGAGTTCATGCCGGCCGGCTTGTAGAGGACGTCGGCGGCCAGCTTCTCCCAGGGCACGCCCTTCTCCTCGGCCACGGCTTGGGCCGCCGCCGTCAGGCCGAAGTTGGTGTAGGCGTAACTGGCGCGGAACGGGGCGAGGGGTTCGTCACGCAAGTGGGACAGGACGTACGCGCGGTCGTAACCGAGGTCTTCGAGCAGGTCCCCCGCGTGGTCGGGGAGGCCGCTGCGGTGCGAGAAGAGGTCGGCGACCGTCACGTGGGAGGTGACCCACGGGTCCTTGAGCCGGAAGTCCGGCAGGTTCGGGGCCACGGGCCGGGTCCAGCCCTCGACGCCCACGGCCCCGGAGACGACGGTGGAGGCGATCGGCTTGGAGACGGAGGCGAGCTGGAAGACGGTGTCGGCGTCGACGGCTGCGCTCTCGCCGGCCTTCCGCACGCCGTACCCCTTCAGGTGGACCACCTTTCCGTCGTGGACCACCGCGACGGCCACGCCCGGCACGCCGGTGCGCTTCATGGCGTCCTGGACCACGCCGTCCAGGCGGTCGACGGCCCGGGCCACGTCCGCGTCGTCGAGCTGGGGCGGGGGCTCGGCGGGCGGCGGTGAGGGCCCGGGGGCGGCGGCGCCCAGGAGTGCCGCCAGTCCCGCCGCGGCAAGCCATCGAACAGTGTTCACCCCTCCATTCAACGGCCTGTGCCGCTCCCTGTCGCGCGGGAGCGGAAGGTGCGGCGGTAGGTGTCCGGGGGAACGCCGACGGTACGGTTGAAGTGCCGGCGGAGGGTGGCTGCGGTGCCCATGCCGGTGGCCTCCGCGATGGCGTCGATGCCGTCCCCGGTGGCCTCCAGCAACTCCTGTGCCCGGCGGATGCGTTGGGTGAGCAGCCATTGCAACGGGGTGGTGCCGGTCGCGGTCCGGAAGTGACGGCCCAGGTTGCGCGGGCTCATCCCGGCCCGGCGGGCCAGGTCCTCGACGGTCAGGGGGCGGTCGAGGCGTTCGACCGCCCAGGGCAACAGCTCGGTGAGCGGGTGGTCCTCCCGGGCGGGCACGGGTGCGGTCACGAACTGGGCCTGGCCGCCGTCCCGGTGCGGGGGCACGACCAGGCGGCGGGCGACCGCGTTGGCGATCGCCGAGCCGTGGTCGAGGCGCACCAGGTGCAGGCAGAGGTCCATCGCGGCGGCCTTGCCCGCGGAGGTCAGGACGCCGCCGCCGTCCACGTAGAGCACGTCGGGGTCGACCGTGACCCGTGGGTGGCGCTCGGCGAGGACCCGGGTGTGCGCCCAGTGGGTGGTGGCGCGCCGTCCGTCGAGCAGCCCGGCGGCGGCGAGGACGAACGCGCCCGTGCACAGGGAGGCGATGCGGGCGCCGGCCGCGTGGGCCGCGCGCACCGCGTCGACCAGGTCGGCGGGAGGGGCCGCGTCGACGTCGACCCAGCCGGGGACGATCACCGTGTCCACGTGCAGGAGTCCGTCGAGCCCGCGGTCGGGTTCCAAGCGGAACCGCTCGACCTGCACGGGCCCGGGGCCACAGACGGTCAGGTCGTACCAGGGCACGGTCACACCGGCCGGAGCAGAGCCGAACACCTCGTGGGCGAGGGAGAGTTCGAAGTGCAGCATGCCGTCGGTGACGGCCAGCGCGAGCGTACCCATGTCCGTAATTGTACGAGGCTTGTCGTTCCGGACACTCGCATGCGGCCGGTACGGCCACCACGATGGACCTACTTGAAAGTTCGACGAACGGAAACGGTGGGGAACCCCATGGGATCGACGCAGACGGGCAGGACCGTGACGGTGTTCGGCGCGTACGGACACACCGGGCGCTTCGTGGTCGCCGAACTGCTGGAGCGGGGGTTCGCCCCGGTGCTCTCCGGGCGCGACGCCGACAAGCTGCGGGCCCTCGCCGCGAGCGGCCGGGACCTCGACGTCCGCCCGGCGACGATCGACGACCCCGTCTCGCTGGACCGCGCGGTGTCCGGCGCGGCAGCCGTGATCAACTGCGCCGGTCCGTTCGCCGCGACCGGTGCGCCACTGATCGAGGCAGCGCTGCGCGCGGGCATCCCGTACGTGGACGTGGCCGCCGAGATCGAGGCCAACGCCGACACGTTCACCCGCTTCGCGGACCGGGCCCTCGCCGCAGGAACGGTGGTCGTCCCCGCGATGGCCTTCTACGGCGGGCTCGGCGACCTGCTGGCCACCACGGCGATGGGCGACTGGACGACGGCCGACGAAGTGCACGTCGCGTACGGGCTCAGCAGCTGGCACCCGACGGCGGGCACCCTCGCCGCGGGCAAGGTGTCCCGGGAACGGCGGAACGGCCGTCACGTCCGTTACACCGGTGGACGGTTGGAGTACCACGACGACGCCCCCGCGGTCGTGGAGTGGCCCTTCCCCGCCCCCCTGGGACCCCGACCGGTCATCGGGGAGTTCACCATGGCCGATGTCGTGACCGTCCCCAGCCACCTGGCGGTGCCCGAGGTGCGCACCTACATGGCGGTCGACGCGGCCCGGGACCTGTCCGCACCGGACGCTTCGGCACCGGCCCCGGTCGACGCGCTCGGCCGGTCCGCGCAGACCTTCCTCGTGGACGTCCTGGTGCGCTCCGGGACCGCGGAACGACGGGCCGTCGCCAGGGGCCGGGACATCTACGCCGTCAGCGCGCCGCTCGCCGTGGAAGCGGTGCACCGGATCCTCACCGGACGGACCAGGAGGACCGGCGTCGCCTCGGCGGGCGCGCTCTTCGACGCACCCGACTTCCTCCGCGCACTGGACGCGCACCTCACCCTGGACGTACAGCAGTGATCATGGGGGCCTGACCGGGCGGGCGCCGCCGGACCGGACCGGGGCGACGGGGAGGGGCACGGGGGAATGACGAGCCATGGACGGGCCGCGTGGGAACTGCTGCTGCCGGCCGTCGGCGCTCCGGCGCGACGGCGGGGGCGGGCCCTGCAGGAGGCCTTGCGGGGGGCCGTGCGCTCGGGGCGGCTCACGGCCGGGACGAGACTGCCCTCGAGCCGCGAACTCGCCGCCGACCTGGGCGTCTCGCGGGGCCTGGTCACCGAGGCGTACGAGCAACTGACGGCCGAGGGGTACCTGCGCAGCGAGCGGGGCGCGGGGACCTGGGTGGGCGACGCGGCCCGGGCGGCCGTGACCGGCGCCCGTGACCTGACTGCCGGGCCGCCCGGGATGCGGGTGGACTTCCGCCCGGGAACCCCCGACCTGTCGCTGTTCCCGAGGAGCGCCTGGGCGGCGGCGCAGCGGTCCGTGCTCAGCCGGCTCCCCCACCCGGCGCTCGGCTATCCGGACCCCCGCGGGCTGCCCGAACTGCGCGGGGCGCTGGCCGCGATGCTGACGCGGCGACGCGGCGTGGTGGCCGACCCGGAACGGCTGGTGGTCTGTTCGGGCGTCGCGCAGGCATCGACCCTGTTGGGTTTCGTCCTGCGGGCCCGCGGGCTCCGCCGGGTCGGGATCGAGGATCCCGGCAGCCCGGAGCACGGGCGCCTGTTCGCCTCGACCGGCTTGGAGACGGTGTGGCTGCCGCTGGACGAGGAGGGATTGCGCCCGGGGCCGCTCGCCGACTCCGGGGTGCGGGCGGTGGTCGTGACCCCCTCCCACCAGTTCCCTTCCGGAATCGCCTGGTCGGCGGAGCGTCGGGCGGCGCTCCTCGACTGGGCGCGCACGGTGGACGGGTACGTCCTGGAGGACGACTACGACGGCGACTTCCGCTACGACCGCGCCCCCGTCGGCGCCCTCCAGGGCCTCGACCCCGAACGGGTCGCCTACGCGGGGTCGGTCAGCAAGTCGCTGGCCCCTGGGCTGCGGCTCGGTTGGCTGCTCGTCCCGGAAGCACTGCTCGACGGGGTCGTCGAGCGGAAGCGGACGATGGACCTCGGCAATCCCGTCCTCGACCAGGCCGTGCTCGCCGAGTTCGTGACCCGGGGCGGGTACGACCGGCAGTTGCGCCGCTGCCAACGCGCCTACCGCGAGCGGAGGGACGCCCTGCTCGCCGCACTCGGCGCGCACCTGCCCGGAACCGGGGTGACCGGCATCGCGGCGGGACTGCACGTCATCGCGCGCGTGCCGGAACGGTTCGGGCCGGCGGAACGGCTCCTGGCCCGGGCGGAGGAAGCCGGGGTGGCGCTGCGCCTCCTCCAGGAGCACGGCACCGCACGCCCTGCGGACGGGGACGTCCGGCTCGTCATCGGGTACGCGCACCTGACCCCTGCGGCCATCGACGAGGGGATCCGCCGGGTGGCGGAGGCGTGCGGGGCGGGGTGACCGGTGCGCACTCCGCCGGGAGGGTCTGTTCACGCGGGGTTCGCGTGGGCGCCGCACCCGGCCGTTAGGCATGGTGCGGCGCACCGCCCACGACCGGAAACGACAGCCCCGGAGGCCCCTCCATGTCCCGATCCGTGCCCGGCTCCTCCCCTTCGACCGCCCCCGCACCCTCTCCGGGCCGGCGCAACGTCCTGCGCGGCTCGCTGGCCGCGTCGGCGGCACTCGCCCTCGGCGGCACCGGATTCGCGGCGCCGGCGTTCGCCCGTGCGGGCCGCCCGCACGCCGCATGGGGCGTGCAGGTGGGGGACGTCACCGCCTCTTCGGGACTGGTCTGGGTGCGGTCGGACCGTCCTGCGCGGATGCTCGTGGAAACCTCGGCGACCGATTCCTTCCGGCGCGTGCGGCGCCACCACGGCCCCCTGATCGGCGCGGGCACCGACTTCACCGGCACCACCGCCCTCCGCGGCCTCCCGGCCGGGGAACAGGTCCACTACCGGGTCACCCTCGTCGACCCGGACGATCCCCGCCGGTCGGGCGCACCGGTCCTCGGCACCTTCCGCACCGCTCCGGAGCGACGTCGCGACGGGGTCCGCTTCCTGTGGTCCGGGGACATCGCGGGACAGGGCTGGGGCATCAACCCGGACATCGGGGGCTTTCGCGCGTACGAGGAGATGCGTCGCCTGGATCCCGACTTCTTCCTGTGCAGCGGCGACACGGTCTACGCCGACGGGGTCATCCAGCCGAGCGTGACCCTGCCGGACGGACGCGTCTGGCGGAACGTCACGACGCCGGAGAAGGCGAAGGTCGCCGAGACCCTCGACGAGTACCGGGGCAACTTCCGCTACAACCTCCTCGACCACAACGTCCGGGCCTTCAACGCGCAGGTGCCCTCGGTGGTGCAGTGGGACGACCACGAAGTGCGGAACAACTGGTACCCGGGGCAGATACTGGACGACCCCCGCTACACCGAGAAGGACGTGGACGTCCTCGCGGCCCGCGCCTCGCGGGCGTTCGGCGAGTACTTCCCGGTCTCCACGCTCCACCCGCGCGGCACGGGGCGCGAGCGCCGGATGCACCGGGTGGTGCGGTACGGTCCGCTGCTCGACGTGTTCGTGCTCGACATGCGCTCGTACCGCAACGCCAACTCGCCCGGTCGGCAGGCCGATGACACCACCGGCATCCTCGGTGCCGAACAGCTGGCCTGGCTCAAGCGGGAGTTGACCGCTTCCCGGGCCGTGTGGAAGGTCCTCGCGGCGGACATGCCGATCGGGCTGGTCGTGCCGGACGGTGCGGCGAACTTCGAGGCGATCGCCCAGGGCGACCCGGGAGCGCCCCTGGGCAGGGAGCTCCAGATCGCGGACCTGCTGCGGTTCGTGAAGCACCGGCGGATCACCGGCACGGTGTGGTTGACGGCGGACGTCCACTACACCTCGGCGCAGCACTACGCGCCGGAGCGGGCGGCCTTCCGGGACTTCTCCCCCTTCTGGGAGTTCGTGTCGGGACCACTGGCCGCCGGCGGGTTCCCCGCGAACGCCCTGGACGCGACCTTCGGCCCCGAGCGCGTGTTCGTCCGGGCACCGGAGCGGGCGAACCTGTCCCCGATGGAGAGCCCCCAGTACTTCGGCGAGGTCGACATCGACGGGCACAGCGGGGAGCTGACCGTGCGGCTGCGCGCCGAGGGCGGAACGGTGCTGTTCAGCAAGGTCCTCCAGCCGGGGCGGGTCGGCCAGTAGGGCCCGGACGGAAGCGGGCGGGAGCCGGATCCGGCGGATGTCAGTGGAGGGGCCTAACGTCGTTCCCATGACGCGATCCTCATCGGCGTCCGCCCGCGTGCTGTCGTCCGTGCCGCAGCCCGCGTGCTCCGGCCGGCCGCCTCGGAGCGGGCGTTGCGGCGCGCGCCTCGGACCGGGGCCGTACGCCTCGACACCGGGCCGGGGGCCACGTGCGGGGCGGGCCCGGGCGGAACGACGGGGCGCGGCGGGCGCCGAGGAGGGACGCCACGGGAAACGCGACGGGGAAGGACGTGGCAACGGACATGGAAACGCTTGGCGGCGAGGGTCACGACGGCCGGGGCGACGGCCCCGTCGAGGAGCTGCTCGCGGCGGTGCGCGCGGGTGAGCGCCGTGCGGTGCCGGCGCTCCTGGAGTCCCTGGACGCAGCCGCACGGAGGGCGGCACTGGTGCGGTTGGAGGCGCTGCGCTCCGAGGTGCGCGCCGGGAGGGGGGTGCCCCACCCGGACCTGACGGACGGCATCCGCAGCGCACTGTGCGTGGCCGGGGCCGGCTGCGCACCGACGGCGGCGGCAGCAGCGAACTGGCTCGGCGCGCGCGGCCTCCCCTTCCGGGAGGAGGACGGCCCCCCGGTCCTCGCGGCGCTCGGTGACCGGGACCCGGCGTGGGCGGCGGAGCTGATGGAGCGCCTGGCCGGACGCCGAGCCGTGGCGGAGAACGGCTACGCGCTGCTCCGGGGGCTCGCGGTGCGTTGCGGACGTGCGGTCCCCCCGACCGACGGCTACGTCGCCGGGTGGACCCGCCACCTCACCGATGACCGGCTCGCGGAGCGGCTCCGGGAGGACCCGCAGGCGCCGGCCCTGGTGGAGCGCGCCCTGGCCATGGCCGAGCCGCCCGAACGGCTGGCCCGACCGGTCGGGCGCCGCCCGGCGGAGCACTGGCCCTCGGCGCTGCGGGAGCTCGTCGCCGAAGGGGCCCTGGACCGTGCCCGGGTCCTGGACGCCGGTGTCTCCCGGCTGCTGCGGGGCGGCCCCCTCCGTCACCTGCGCTTCTCCCTGGAGGTGGTGCGCCTGCTCGAACCCGACGCGGACGAGCTGCGGGCACGGATCCCGGACTGGACCGACATCGCGGCGGATGCCCCGTCGCCGGTCGCCGGGTACGCCCAGGAGGCCCTGGCGGGGCTGGCCTCGGCGGGTGCGCTACCGGCCGGGGCGCTGGCCGAGATGACGGCCGGCGTGCTGCTCCGCACCGAGAAGAAGCTGCTGCGGGCCCAACTGGCCCTGGTGGAAGAGGCACTGGTCCGAGCGCCGGAGGCAGCCGACGAAGTGCTGCCGGCCGTGGCAGAGGCCTTCGGGCACGAGGACACCGGCGTGCAGGAGCGGGCCCTCAGGCTGGTGGGGCGCCATCTGTCCACCGTCGACGTGGAGGTGCGGCAGCAGCTGGCCGAGGCCGCCGGGCTGCTGGGCCCGACGCACCGGCGGGCCGCGGAGGCGCTGTTCGGCCGGGGCCTGGGGGCGGGGGTCGTGTTCCCGTACGAGGAGATCCTGCCGCCGGTGCCCGAGCCCCTGCTGCTCGCTCCCCCGGCGGCGACGGTCGAGGAGTGGGTGGCGGAACTGGTGGTGCAGGGGTTCCCGGAGGATCCCGTGGCGTGGGAGCGGGCGCTCGACGGCCTGGTGCGGCACGCCCACCGGGACCGGGAGGCCGTGGCCGGGGCGGTGCGGGAGGCCCTTCCCCGACCCCCGTGGCCACCGGAGGCCCCTTCCTCCGCACGGCACCACCGGGGGTTCCCCGTGGTGCTCGCCGGGCTGCTCGGCGCGCTGGACCGGGATCTGGTCGCCCGGCACCGGGCGAAGGGGCCCGGGCCGGAGGCCTGTCTCCACCGGGCACTGTCCGGAACCTTCGACGCCCGGCTGTGGGAGGCGGCCGATCTGATCGGCACGGGCGCGTTGCCGTTCCTCCTCGCCACGCCGACCTGGCACACCGGGGCGATCGACCCACTGGCCCTGGTGGAGGGAGTGCGGGGGTATCGGGAGGCCGGCATCGAGCCCGCTCCCTGCGACTTCGCCCAGGCCCTGATACGGGTCCGGCGGACCGATCCGTCGGCGGGGCGGGCCGCGGAGGAGGCGGAGGCGCTCGGCACCCCGGCCGGCCGGCGGCTCGCCGCCTGGCTGCGTACGGGAGGGGCCGGCCCGGGTGCGGCCCCCGTGGGGGCGACCGTACGGCTGCTCCCCGAGGAGCAGGACGGGTCCTCGGGGAGGAGGTGGCTGACCGATCGGATCGTGGTCGACCTCGGTGATCGTCCGGCGCTGCGGGAGGAGTTCCCGCCGGCCTTCCGCTGGCTGGGCGGCGTTCCGGAAGCCGCTCCCCGGCACTGCGGTCACGGGGCGGGGACCCCCACCCCGTGGGCTTCGGCACTGCCCGCCGACCGGGAGCTCCTCGCGGCCTGTCTCCTGCCGTTCCTGGCGAACTGCGTCGACCGGGACGCACGGGGGGCGAGCGAGCCCCTCACCGGGCTGGCCGAGGCCGCGGGTCCGGTAGGTCGGGCGGTCCATCTGGCCCTGGCGTTCGGCCTCGGCTGCGTGGACGCGGACGACCGGCTGCGTGCGGTGGACGCCGTGCTCGTCCTGGCGTCGCGGGGCGAGCTGGACGCCCGACGGTTGGGCACGGAGTTGGGGACGCTGCTCGCAGACGGGTCGGTCAAGTCGAACCGGCTGGCGGACGCGGTCCGGACGGCGTCCTCGGCGGGAGCGTACGGAACGGTCTGGGCGGTGCTGGCGGCGCTGCTTCCCGAACCGCTCGGCAAGCCGGGGGCGGTGCGGGGGCTCGGTGAGGTGCTGGCGGTCGGGGCCGACTGCGCGGAGCGGTGCGGGGCACGGGACGAGGTCGCCGGGCTCGACGTCCTCGCTGCCGGAGGGGGTTCCTCGCAGCTGGTGGTGCAAGCCACCCGACTACTGAACGCACTCCGTCAAGGGGGTAATCAATCTCCGCCACAAAAGGTCTGAATCGGTCTTTAGGTTGCCAGATAGGCGCTTAACCCATCAGTCACAAAGCGTTCGTGATCACGCAACACCTCTGGGTCACAGTGAAGCCATGACCGATGTGACGTCTTCGAAGAGCAGCCGCCGCCCGCACCACTGGCGGCACGACCTGATCGAACTGGCCGCCCTGTTCACCGCCGTGGTGGTGGCCGACACCATCGCCAAGACCATCGTCAAGGGCCCCGAAGGACCCTACCTGCTGGTCTTCTCTGCGATCGCCCTGGTCGCCACCGCCTCGTTCCACACCTGGTGGGCACGGAGGCACGGTCATGCCAGCCATGCGCCGCCCGCCGGCAACACCGGCGGGCACCACAGCACGGACCTGTCGGTGGCGACCGCACCGGCGGGGGCCGGGGCGGAGGGGCGGCCCGGGCCGCCCGCCGCGACCTCGCTGTGGCGCATGCGAACCACCGTCGCGGACACCCCGGGCAGTCTGGCCTCGCTGTGCGCGGCCCTCGCCCGGCTGGACGTCGACATCCTCACCCTGCAGACGCACCCGCTCGCCGACGGCACCGTCGACGAGTTCCTGCTCCGGGCCCCCGCCGACCTCTCCGCACAGGCCCTGGCCCACGGGACCGCTGCCGCCGGAGGGCGCGACACCTGGACCGAACGCGCCGATGCCCACGACCTGGTGGACACCCCGACCAGGGTGCTCGGCCTCGCCACCCGCACCGCGCTCGACACGGCCGAACTGCCGCTCGCGCTGCGCCAGCTCCTCGGCCGCTGCACCCTCCGCTCCGTGCCGGCCGTCTCCCTCACCGGGCGCCCCACCGGCGAACAGGCGCCGGTCGAAGGGGTCCTGGAGGAGACCACGATGCGGCTGCGCGATCCGCACGGGGGAACGATCGTCGTCGAGCGCCCCTATCTGCCCTTCACCCCGACCGAGTTCGCCCGGGCCCGGGCCCTCGTGGAACTCGACGCCCGGCTCGGCCCGCGCGTCCCGCGCAGCCAGGACGTGCTGACCCTGCCCGAAGGCAACGAGATCACCGTCCGGCGGGCCGACCAGCGCGACCTGCCCGCCGCGCGGGCCATGCACGACCGCTGCTCGGCCCGCACCCTGGGCCTGCGCTACCACGGCCCGGTCGGCGATGCCGACCGCTATCTCGACCACCTGCTCAGCCCCCGCTTCGGGCGCACCCTCGCCGTGCAGACCGCCTCCGGTCGCCTCGTCGCCCTCGGACACCTGCTGTGGGACGGCGACGAGACGGAGGTGGCCCTCCTGGTCGAGGACGACTGGCAGCGGCGCGGCATCGGATCCGAACTCCTCGGCCGCCTGGTGACGATGGCCGAGGAGGCCGGCTGCGCCAGCGTGTACGCCGTCACCCAGTCCTCCAACACCGGAATGGTGGCCGCGATGCGGGCGCTGAACCTCCCCCTCGACTACCAGATCGAAGAGGGCACCCTGGTGATCACCGCACGGCTTGCCCCGGCACCGCGTCCGGAAGCGCTGGCCGTGCCGCACGAGGAGGCCCGGCGGGCGGAGCGCTGAGCGCCTGGGTGATGTCGCGCCACAGGTCCTCGACGTCCTCCAGGCCGACCGACATCCGCAGCAGGCGGTCGCTGACGCCCGCTGCGCGGCGATCGCCCTCGGCCACGATGCGGTGGCTGATGGAAGCCGGGTGCTGGATGAGGGAGTCGACGCTGCCGAGACTGACCGCCGGGGTGATCAGCCGCACTCCGGCGATCACGTCGTGCGGGTCCCCGTACACCTCGAAGGCGATCATCGCACCACCGATCCGCGGATAGTGGACACGGGCGATCCGGGGGTCGGTGACGAGTCGTCGGACCAGTTCCGCAGCCGTCGCGGACGCCGCCCTGACCCTGACCGGGAGGGTGGAGAGGCCCCGCAGCAACAGGTAGCCGGCGAGCGGATGGAGCACCCCGCCGGTGGCGAAGCGAACCTGCCGGAGGGTGCGGGCGAACTCCTCGTCGCAGGCGACGACCCCGCCCATGACGTCGCCGTGGCCCCCCAGGTACTTGGTCGCGCTGTGCAGCACGATCCGCGCGCCCTGCTCGACGGGGCGCTGCAGCACCGGCGTGGCGAAGGTGTTGTCGACCAGGAGCGGCACGGAGCCGCAGGAATGGGCGAGGGCGCGGATGTCCGCCTCGGCGAGGGTCGGGTTGGCCGGCGACTCCACCATGACGAGGCCGGTGTCGGGCCGGATCGCGTCCGCGACGCCCGCCGGGTCGGTCCAGGTCACTTCGGTGCCGAGCAGGCCGCCGTCGAGGAGGTGATCGCTGCAGCCGTACAGCGGGCGGACCGCGACGACGTGCCGGAGGCCCTGGCCCGCCCGGGCGAGGAGCACGGCGGTGAGGGCCGCCATGCCGCTGGCGAAGGCGACGGCGGCCTCGGCGCCCTCCAGGCGGGCGAGTGCCTCCTCGAAGCGGGCCACGGTGGGGTTGTCGAGCCTGGAGTAGACGGGCGGCCCGTCGAGCCGGGCGCCCGTGGTCGCGAACTCGTCGATCCGGGCGGCCTCGGCCCGGGCGTCGTACGAGGGGTAGGTGGTGGACAGGTCGAGCGGCGGGGCGTGCAGCCCGAGTCCGGCGAGGTCTTCGCGGCCGGCGTGCACGGCTTCGGTGGTGAGGGCCCTCGGGATGGCCGAGCGGCCGTGATCCATGGCGTCCATGGCGGCACTGTGAACGGATACCGGAAAGTAGCAAGGAATCACCGTGCTACGTTCGACGGATGGCCGATTCTGTCGTACTGGACCCGGTTGATCTGCACATTCTCCGCCTCCTGCAGAACGACGCCCGGACCACCTACCGCGAGCTTGCCGCCGAGGTCGGCGTCGCGCCCTCCACCTGCCTCGACCGGGTGGCACGGCTACGTCGCACCGGCGTGATCCTCGGGCAACAGTTGCGGCTGGATCCGGCCAAACTCGGACGGGGCCTCGAAGCGCTCCTCCTCGTCCAGGTCCGCCCCCACCGGCGTGAACTGATCGGCCCGTTCGTCGACCGGATCCGAGCCCTCCCGGAGTCCCGTGCGCTGTTCCATCTGACGGGCCCCGACGACTACCTGGTCCACGTGGCCGTCGCGGACCCCGCCGACCTGCAGCGTCTCGTGCTCGACGAGTTCACCTCGCGCCGGGAAGTGGCCCGGGTCGAGACCCGCCTGATCTTCCAGCAGTGGGAGTGCGGCCCCCTGCTGCCTCCCGGTTCCGGACCCTCCAAGTCAGCCGACTAGAGCCGGACGAGGGTGACGCAACGCCGTCGGAGACGCCAGGATGACCCCCATGCCAGAGATTTCCATCAGCCCGCTGCCCCGACAGGTCGCCGACGACCACGTCGACGCACTCATCGCCCTCGACCCGATCACCGGTACGTACCTGGGAGTCAAGGAGAGCGCGGGGCTGCTCCCCGACTTCTCTCCCGCCGGCCAGCGGGCGGTGGCCGACCTCGCCCGGCAGACCCTCGCCCGGCTCGACGAGGCGGAGCGGGCCCCCGGCGCGGACGGCGAGGCCGAGCGGCGCTGTGCCCGGCTGCTGCGGGAGCGCCTCACGGCGGAGCTCGCCGTGCACGAGGCAGAGGAGAACCTCCGGGCGGTCAGCAACATCCGCTCTCCCGCGCACAGCGTCCGCATCGTGTTCACCATGATGCCGACCGAGAGCGAAGCGGACTGGACGGCGATCGCCGCGCGGCTCCGCGCGGTGCCGGCCGCGTTCGACGGTTACCGCGCCGCGCTCGCGCTGGGTCTGGAGCGCAAGCTCTTCGCCGGTCCGCGCCCCACGGCCACCTTCATCGACCAGCTCGACGAGTGGGCGAGGGGCGGAGGAGCGGGACAGGGCTGGTTCGAGGAGTTCGCGGCGGCCCGTCCCGACGACCTGCCGGAGGGGCTGCGGAACGAACTCGGCGCCGCGGCGAAGGAAGCGACCGTCGCCGTCGAGGCGCTGCGGGACTGGATGCGGGACGCGTACGCACCGGCCGTGGCCGATGCTCCGAACACGGTCGGACGCGAGCGCTACCAGCGTTGGAGCCGCTTCTTCAACGGCACCGATCTGGACCTCGACCTGGCGTACGCGTACGGCTGGTCGGAGTACCACCGCCTCCTCACCGAGATGCGGACCGAGGCCGATCGGGTCCTGCCGGGCGCGGACCCCTGGGAGGCGCTCGCCCACCTCGACGAGCACGGCACCCACATCGAGGGCGTCGAAGAGGTCCAAGCCTGGCTCCAGGAGCTCATGGACGAGGCCATCGAGGCGCTCGACGGCACCCACTTCGAACTCGCCGGACGGGTCCGGCGAGTGGAGTCCCGGATCGCCCCGGCGGGCGGTGCCGCAGCCCCGTACTACACCGGCCCGTCCGAGGACTTCTCGCGTCCCGGCCGCACCTGGCTGCCGGTGGACGGTGCGACCCGCTTCCCGGTGTACGACCTGGTGTCGACCTGGTACCACGAGGGCGTGCCCGGCCATCACCTGCAGATCGCGCAGTGGGTGCACGTCGCCGACCGCCTCTCCCGCTACCAGGCCACCCTCGGCAAGGTCAGCGCCAACGTGGAGGGCTGGGCGCTGTACGCGGAGCGGCTGATGGACGAGCTGGGCTTCCTGCCCGACGCCGAACGCCGCCTCGGTTACCTCGACGGCCAGATGATGCGTGCCTGCCGGGTGATCGTGGACATCGGCATGCACCTCGGCCTGGAGATTCCCGCGGACTCGCCCTTCCGCCCCGGCGAACGGTGGACCCCGGAGCTCGCAGAGGAGTTCTTCCAGCGGCACAGCAGCCGTCCCCCGTCCTTCGTGGAGAGCGAACTGACCCGTTACCTGTCGATGCCCGGCCAGGCGATCGGCTACAAGTTGGGCGAGCGCGCCTGGCTGCTCGGCCGCGCGAACGCCCGGGCCGCACACGGCGACGCGTTCGACGCCAAGGCCTGGCACATGGCCGCCCTCTCCCAGGGCCCGCTGGGCCTGGACGACCTGGTGGACGAGATCTCCCGGCTCTGAAGCACTCCCCCGGGACGCCCGGGCACGGGAAATCCCCGGTCGATCACTTGATCGCCCGGGGATCGCCCTGCACCCTCTCTCCATGAGCAACGCATACGTCCCCGACGCCACTGACTGGCGGATCCTCGAAGCGCTCCAGTCCGAGGGCCGCGCCAGCTTCGCCGAACTGGCCCGCGCCGTGTCGATGTCGGCGTCCGCGGTGACGGAGCGGGTGAGGCGCCTGGAGGACGCGGGGGTGATCACCGGGTACACCGCGATCGTCGACCAGGACCGCTTGGGGTACGCCGTCCTCGCCTTCGTGCGGTTGCGCTACCCCCACGGCAACTACAAGCCGTTCCACGACCTGCTCGACACCACGCCCGAGGTCCTGGAGGCCCACCACGTCACCGGCGACGACTGTTTCGTCCTCAAGGTCGCCGCGCGTTCGATGAAGCACCTGGAGTCGGTGAACGGGAAGATCTCCGCGCTCGGCGCGGTGACCACCAGCGTGGTCTACTCCTCGCCGCTCCCCCGGCGCCCCTTCAGCCGCTGAGCGCGTCCCCTCCGGTGCGCAGCCGCACCGCCGAGCCCTGCCGCGCCTTGACGACCTCCAACTGGGCCGGGATGCGCCGTCGCAGATCGGGCACGTGGCTGACGATGCCGACGCTGCGGTCCCGTTCGCGCAGGGAGTCCAGGACGTCGAGGACCTCGTCGAGGGTCTGCTCGTCCAGGCTGCCGAAGCCCTCGTCGATGAAGAGGGTGTCGAGCCGGACGCCACCGGCCTCGTCGGTGACGACGTCGGCGAGGCCGAGGGCGAGGGCCAGGGAGGCGAAGAAGGTCTCGCCGCCGGAGAGCGTCGCGGTGTCGCGCTCGTTGCCCGTCCAGGCGTCGACGACGTGCAGGCCGAGGCCGGCACGCTTGCCGCCGGCACGGGCATCGGAGTGGACGAGTGCGTACCGCCCGGCGGACATCCGCTGGAGCCGGGCGGTCGCGGCGGACGCGACCTGTTCGAGCCTGGCCGCCAGCACGTACGACTCCAGGCGCATCCGGCGCTCGTTCTCCGCGGAGGTGCCCGCGGTCAGGCCGGCGAGGCGGGCCACCCGGTCGTACTCCTCGCGGAGCGGCCCCATGCGGCGCGCTTCGGCGGCGGCCTGTCGGGAGAGTGCGGCGAGTCCGCTGACCCGGCCCTCGGCGGAGGCCAGGGCGGCGGAGGCTTCGCGGAGTGCACGCTCGGCCGCCGTGTGGACGGCTGCCGCGCCGGCCGGGTCGGCGGGCGGGAGCGCTGCGGCGGCCACGGTGGCGGGCTCGGCGAGTCGGTCCGCGACGGCGGCGGCCTCGGCTTGCCAGGCGTCCACCCGCTGCTGGTGTTCGCGACGCTCCCGCTCGTCGAGGAGTGCTGCGGCGGCCTCGGCCGGGGTGGCGAAACCCGCGCGGTAGGCGGCGTCGGCCAGGCGGTCGTCGGCCTCCTTGAGGCGCTGGACGGCGAGTTCGGCGGCGCCCACCGCTTCGGCGGCGTCGACCAGCAGGGCGATGTCCTGTTCCAGTCGGGCGGCGTGTTCGGCCACGGTGGCGAACGCACCGCGCCCCCGGCTGATTTCCTCGTCGAGCGCGGACCGCTCTCGCGCCAGGGCTTCCCGGCGCGAGGTCCGCGCCGCGACCCGCCGCTCCGCCTCCCGTTGTGCGCCCAGCCGTTCCTCGTGCTCCCGCTCGGCGGCTGCGAGCGCCTCCCGGGCGCGGTGCGCCTGTCCGGCGAGCGCGCGGGCCTCGGCGTGCAGCCGGTCCAACTCCTGTACTTCGCGGTCGAGTTCGGAAACGGCGGGATCGGCGTCCTGCTCCTCGCCGCCGGGACCCACCGCGGCATCCGCGCGTGCGGCGGACCATGACTCGCGGGTGACGGCCAACTCCCTTTCGACAGAGGTGCGCTGCTCCTCGGCACGGGTGTAGGCCGCGTAGGCGGCTTCCTCGGCGGCCCGGTCGACGTGGTCGGCGGTGGTGCGGGCCGGGACGGGGTGGGAGGTGGAGCCACAGACCTGGCAGGGGGTGCCGGGGGTGAGGGTGGCCGCGAGCTCGGCGGCGATGCCCTCCAACCGACGGGACTTGACGTCGAGCCAGCCCTCATGGGCGTCGTTCCGTCGTTCCCGGGCCACTGCCAGGCGCGTTTCGGCCCTCAGGGCGTCCTCGGCGAGCGCGTCGCGGCGGCGGGCGGCAGCAAGCCGGCGCCGGGCGGGCTCCAGGCGGCCCGCGAGCCGTTCGGCGCGAGCCGCGGCGTCACGGGCGGCCTCGACCCCTGCGGTGAGGGCGGCGCGCCGGGGGGCCCAGTCGGCGAGCCATTCGACCGCGTCCCGCAGCACGTCCTCATCGGCCCGCGCCTCCCGGCCCAGTACCGAGGCCTCTTCGGCGATGGCGGCCGCCCGGTGCTCCGCGCGCCGGGCCGCATCGAGTCCACCGAGGTCTTCGCGCAGTCGGCGCTCGCGGGCGGCGAGGAGTTCGGCACCGGCATCGGCGAGGTCGGACGGCAGTCGGGCCCGGGAACGCTCCCGGGCGACCCGGGCAACGGTGTGCTCGCGCTCGGCGTCCTGGCGCAGTCCGAGCGCGGGGGCCACCCGGTCGGCCCTGGTGCTCCGGTCGAGGACGTCCTTCCGGCGCTCGTACTCGGGGGCGCGTGCGGTGAGCCGCTCCTGCCGCCGGAGGGCATCGGCGTGTCCGGCCTGTCGGCCGGCGAGGTCGTTCTCGGCGTCGAGGGCCGTGCGCGCGGCGGTCTGGGCGGCCTCGGCGGAGGCGAGGCGCACGCCCGCGACGTCCAGGGCCTCGTGGGCCTCGGTGCGGGCGACGGCGGCCCAGCTGAGGACGGAGTCGCCGAGACCGGGGTCTCCGGGCCGGCCCTCGACGGGGGTGCGGGCGGCTTCGAGGCCGCTCGCGGCCTGGGCCATGCGGTGGGCGAGGGCGAGCAGGCGCGCGTCCCCGTCCTCCACTTGCTGTTGGGCAGCACGCCGCAGCTCGGCGAGGCGCTCCTCGACGGCGGCGAAGCGCCGGGTGTCGAAGAGACGGCCGAGGAGCTTGCCGCGGGCCTCGGCATCAGCGCGCAGGAACCGGGCGAAGTCGCCCTGGGGAAGGAGGACGACCTGGCAGAACTGGTCGCGGCTCATGCCGACGAGCCGGGTGATCTCTTCCCCGATCTCCTGGTGGGAGCGGCTGAGGCCGGTCCATTCGCCGGTGGCGGGTTCGTACTGGCGCAGCCAGGTCTGGGCCTTCTCGGTGGTGAAGCCGCCGCCGCGCTTCTTGGGCCGTGGTTGGGCGGGGCGACGGGTGACCTCCAGGCGCCGGTCGGCCACGGTCAGTTCGAGGACGACCTCGGTGGGCGTGCCGACGGGGGCGTGGTCGCTGCGCAGGGAGGTGCCGGGGTTCTGGCGGGCACCGGGCACGCTGCCGTACAGGGCGAAGCAGACGGCGTCGAGCACGGAGGTCTTGCCGGCGCCGGTGGGCCCTTGGAGGAGGAAGAGGCCGGCGGAGGACAGGGCGTCGAAGTCGATCCGCTGCGTGGTGCCGAAGGGCCCGAACGCGGTCATCTCCATGCGGTGCAGCCTCACCGGTCCACCTCGCGCTCGGCGGTGTCGACCCGTACGTCGTCGAAGGCGCCGTACAGGACCGTCCGTTCGGGTCCGTCGAGGGCCGTACCGCGTACGTGGGCCACGAAGTCCTCCGCGATCTGTTGGTCGCTGCGGTCCCGGAGCCGCTGCGCATAGGAGGCACCGGGGCCTTCGCCACCGGTGGGCTCGGGGTCGAAGACCAGGCTGAGGGCGTGCGGGAAGCGTTCGGCGAGCCGGGTCATGGGGTCGGCGGGGCGCACGGGGTCGGTCAGGGTGGCCTCGACCCAGGACTGCTCGTGCGGAGCGAGCGAGGGGTCGGCGAGGAGGTCGTCGAGCCGTCCGCGGAGGCGGGCGAGGGGGCGCGGCACGGGACAGTCGAGGCGTGCGTCGCCGGTGATCGTCCCGTCTTCGGAGAGGTCGATCAACCACATGGTCTTGCGGTGGGCGGCCTCGGAGAAGGAGTAGGCGAGGGGCGAGCCGGAGTAGCGGATCCGCGGGCCGATGACCTGGCTGCCGTGGAGATGGCCGAGGGCCACGTAGTCGACGCCGTGGAAGGTTCCGGCGGGGACGGCCGCGACGCCGCCGACGGTGATGTCCCGCTCGCTGTCGCTGGGTGCACCGCCCGAGACGAAGGCGTGGGCGAGGACGACCGAGCGGGTGCCGGCGGGCCGGCGGGCGAGGTCCGCACGGACCCGGTCCATGGCGGCGGAGAGGACGGCCTCGTGGCCGGTCTTCTCGGCTCCGAGCCGCTCGCGGACGAGGGCGGGTTCGAGGTAGGGCAGGCCGTAGAGGGCGACCTCGCCGTGTGCGTCGCTGAGGACGACGGGGGTGCCGATGCCGTCCGGGTCGGTGCGGAGGTGGATGCCGGCCCGCTCGATGAGCCCGGCTCCGACGCCGAGGCGGCGGGCCGAGTCGTGGTTGCCGGAGATCATGACGGTGGGCACCCCGGCCCCGGCGAGCCGGCGGAGCGCGGCGTCGAAGAGTTCCACGGCGGGCAGGGAGGGCACGGCCCGGTCGTAGACGTCACCGGCGACGAGGACGGCGTCGACGTCGTGGGCGTGGACGCTCTCCACGAGGTGGTCGAGGAAGGCGGCCTGGGCGTCGAGGAGGCCGACGCGGTGGAAGGACCGGCCGAGGTGCCAGTCCGAGGTGTGCAGGAGCCTCACGATGCCGTCCCACCCCGCATGTGTGCCGCTCCTCGTCTCCGGTTCCCTGTGCCTGCGCCCACCACGCTATCCCGAGCGGCGGGTCGTGCGCGGCCGTCTCGACGGGTCCGTGCCGGGACGCCGTGCCCGGGCTCCCGGGCGGTTCGCCGTCCGGCCCCGGGGCCTCCCGGTGCGCCCGGCCGTCGGGAGCGAGCCCTCGCGGCCTCAGGCGTCGCCGTACGCCTCGCCGCCGAGTTCGAAGGTGGCCGTGCCCGCCGTGGCGTCGGCGAGCCAGCTGCGGAAGGCGGGGACGTCCGCGTCCGGGAGGCCGATCTCAAGGGTGACGGCCTGGGCGTACTGCACGTCCCGGACGGCTCGGCCGGTGGCCCGCAGGTCGTTCTCCAGCTTGCCCGCCCGCTGGTGGTCGACGGTGACCGTGGCGAGTCGGAAACGCTGCCGGGTGATCGTGCCCAGTGCGTCGAGCGCCTCGCCGACCGCCCCTCCGTACGCGCGGATCAGGCCGCCCGCACCGAGCTTCACACCCCCGTAGTAGCGGGTGACGACCGCGGCGACGTACCGCATCTCGCGGCGCAGCAGCATCTGCAGCATCGGGACGCCTGCCGTGCCGCCCGGCTCCCCGTCGTCACTCGCCTTCTGCACCGAGGCATCGGCACCGAGGACGTACGCGAAGCAGTTGTGGGTGGCGGTGGGGTGCTCCCTGCGGATGCGCGCGACGAACTCCTGCGCCTCCCGCTCGTCGGCGACGGGCGCCAGCGCGCAGAGGAAGCGCGAGCGGTTGATCTCGGTCTCGTGGACGCCCTCGCGGGCCAGAGTGCGGTACTGCTCCTGCATCCGCCCAGCCTACGTTCCGTCGGTGCCGCCCTCTCCGGCGGTGCTCCCGGCAGTGGGTCCGGCGGTGGGTCCGGAGCCGGTCGCGTCAGGAGTGAGGCCCGTGTAGGGCAGGGCGCGCAGCGCCAGGGCCCAGCCGAGCCGGTCGACTCCGGACTCGCTGGAGCGACCGGTGAGCTCGGCGATGCGGCCGATGCGGTTGAGGACCGTATTGCGGTGACAGTAAAGCTGCTCGGCAGCACGGGAGGCCGAACAGCCCTGGTCGAGCCAGACCCGGAGGGTGGTGAGGAGCGCCGTCCTCTCCCCACCGGTGGCGAGCACCGGTCCGAGGTAGACGGTGACGAGCCGCTCGGCGAGGTCGGCACGTCCGCTGAGCAGCACCTCGGCGAGCCGGTCGTCGAAGAGGGCGGCCTCCCCGCCTCCCGCCGGGAGGGCACGGAGGGTCTGCTCGGCGAGTCTCAGGGCCCGTCCGGCATGGGAGAGCCGCTCGAACTCCGGGGACACTCCGCAGGTGGCACCGGTCCGGTCCCGCAGGGCGGCCAACAGGGTCCGCAGGGCCGGGTGCGCGCCGCCGGGGCCGGCGGCCGTCCGTGCGGTGGGCGTGGTGCGCGGCGGCAGCCGGACGATGCCGGCGTACCGGCCGGAGCGGGGCCGCCAGAAGGACCACATGCCCCGGGCCTCCAAGGCGGGCGCGAGGTCCGGCGGGGCGGCCGGGTCCTGGGCGGCGACCACGACGACGTACCGGTCGAGCGCGGGGACGCCGAGTGCGGCGGCGGCTGCCCCGGCGACGGCGGGGTCGTCGGCGCGGCCGTCGAGCAGGGCCTCGAAGAGCGCGGCGCGCCGGGTGTCCTGACGGCTCTGCAGTTCGAGCTGGGCGATCCGGTAGGCGTCGGCCATCGCGACCGAGTAGCGGTCGATGGTCTCCCAGACGCCGCTCGCCACGTCGAGTTCCAGGTCCCGGTCGTCGCCCTCGCGTCCCGGCCGCCCCCTCAGGTGTTCGGACATGACCTGCCACAGGACCCGGCCGCCGCGCCGGTACGCCTGGAGCACGGCGTCGAGCGGAACGCCCTGCTCGGCACGGCGGCGGCCGGTCTCGCGGGCCGCCCGCTCGAAGTCCCCGCCGGTCGGGGCGAGGCCGCCGAAGTCCTCCAGGGCCCGGAGGAGGTTGTCTCGGCAGATCTCCCAGAGGTCCTCGCGGGTGACGGGGGTGTCGGAGGCGTACGTGCCGGAGTGGGTGCGGATGTCGTCGACCGCACGGTCGGTGAGCCGGTCCGCGTCGGCGAGCAGCGCCGTGGCGAGGGAGCGGCGGAGCGAACCGGAGCCGCCCGCGCCGCCCAGGGGGGTGTGGACACCGCCGGAGCGTGCCCCTCCGGGATCCCCGGGGGTGGCCGGGCTGTGGGTCATGGCCCGCACGGTAGCGCCGGGATGCGGCGATGGCCACGGGGCGGGTGCGGCAGCGGGGCCGCTGCCCACTCCGACCGGCCGCACGGTGGGCACCTGCACATGGCGTCGGGGCGGCGTTCCACCGGATTCTGTGCCGTGCCGGCCGATCGGCAGTGGCCGCGGCGCGGGGCCGCCGCCCGCGGGGTCCGGAGCGCGTCGTGTGGTTGGGCGTCGCAGACGTGCCGGACGGGTCGGCCCGTCGCCTTTCGAACGGATCGCGGTCGTCCGAGGTGCGGTCCGTCTCAACCGCCGGGAGTTTGGGAGCGGAACCGCTCCGCGTCGTCGATCGAGGAGGAAGCCCGTGGTGGAGTTCGAAACGGGGCCGGGCACCGGTCGGGGAGCCGAGGTCCGCACGGTCCGCGGGGTCCTGCGCGGTACCGTACGGGAGGGCGTGGCCTCCTTCCTCGGAGTGCCCTACGCCCGGGCCCCGGTGGGCCCGCTGCGGTTCCGCGCGCCGGAGCCCGTGCCCCCGTGGGACGGGGTGCGACCGGCCACCGCGTTCGGTCCGACGGCACCGAAGCGTCCGTACGCCCCGCCGCTCGACGCCCTCCTCCCCGACCCGGAGGTGGGGGGTGACGGTTGTCTGAACCTCAACGTCTGGGCGCCCTGGACGGTGCGGGAAGGGCCCGGCGGGGGCGGGCGGCCGGTCATGGTCTGGATCCACGGCGGTTCGCTGCTCCACGGCTCCTCCGCGGTCCCGGTCTACGACGGGACCGCGTTCGCCCGGGACGGCATCGTGCTCGTCTCGATCAACTACCGGCTCGGCGTGGAGGGGTTCGGCGTCCTCCCGGACGCGCCGGGAAACCTGGGCCTGCGTGACCAGATCGCCGCGCTGGCCTGGGTGCGGGAGAACATCGAGGCCTTCGGCGGCGACCCGGAGCTCGTGACGGTCTTCGGCGAGTCGGCGGGCGCGGTATCGATCGCCGCCCTGCTGACCTCGCCCCTCGCGCAGGGCCTCTTCCGGCGGGCCGTCCTGCAGAGCGGCCCGCCGATCGCCCTGTCCCGGGGCCGGGCCCGCAGGGCCACGCGGGCGGTGGCGGCCAGGCTCGGGGTCCCGGCCACGGCGGAGGCCCTCGCGCGCGTGGACCGGGAGCGGCTGCTCCGGGCCCAGACCGAGGTGACCGCCGGGGGCTCACCGCTCACCGGCGGGCGTTCCTTCCAGATCGCGGTGGACGGCGAGGTGGTGCCGCGCGATCCGGTGGCGGCGCTCGACGAGGGCGCGTCGGCAGAGGTCGACCTGATGGTCGGCACGACGACGGAGGAGTACCGGCTGTGGTTCGTGCCGGGCGGCCTGATCGACCGCATCGGTCGGCTCGCGCAGCGGGTCGTCCTGTGGAAGGCGGGGGTGCCGGCGCGGACGGCACGGGTGTACCGGGCGGGCAGGACCGGTGAGAAGCCGGGCGAGGTGCTCGGCGCCATCGCCACGGACCGGTTGCTCCGGATCCCGCTGTACCGGGTCGCGGACGCCCGGCAGCGCGCGGGGGCGCGGGGCGGTACGTACGTGTACGAGTTCGCCTGGCCTTCTCCCGTGCTCGGCCTCGGCGCCTGTCACGCACTCGAACTCGGCTTCGTCTTCGACTCGCTCGACCTGCCGGAGACGCGCGCCCTGACCGGACCGGACGCACCGCACGGGCTGGCGGCGGCCGTGCACGCGGCGTGGGTGGCCTTCGCCGCGACCGGCGACCCCGGCTGGCGCGCCTGGGACCCCGGCCGCCCGGTGATGACCTTCGGTCCGGGGCTGCCGTCCCTGGTGGAGGCCCCGCGCGAGGCCGAGCGGCGGGCGTGGGAGCGCTGATCTCCCCGGCAGGGGGAGCGGGGGCCACCGGGGTGCCGGTCCGGGGGCGTGCCGCCGGGGTCGGGCGGGAATCACGGCCCGGCGCGGCTCGTTCACACGGAGGACGTGCCGCGCCGAGGAGAGGCAGTAGAAGTGACGAGCATGGACACCACGACCACGGAACCCACCGCCTACTCCGCGGCGGACGCGGTGCGACGGATCCTGACCTCCGCGGGCGACACCTGGGCGGTGGTCGGCCTTTCCACGAACCGGGCGCGCGCCGCCTACGGGGTGGCGGCCGTCCTCCAGCGCTTCGGCAAGCGGATCGTCCCGGTCCATCCGAAGGCGGAGACGGTCCACGGCGAGCAGGGGTACGCCTCGCTCGCCGACGTCCCGTTCCCGGTCGATGTCGTCGACGTCTTCGTGAACGGCGAGCAGGCGGGTGCGATCGCCGACGAGGCCGTCGCGATCGGGGCGAAGGCGGTCTGGTTCCAGTTGGGCGTGACCGACGACGAGGCCTTCTCCCGCACCCTGGAAGCCGGCCTGGACATGGTCATGGACCGCTGCCCGGCGATCGAGATCCCGCGCCTGGGGTGAGCCGCGGGAGCGATGGGCCGACGGGACGCCGAGGCGTCACGGGCCCCGTTCCCGGAAGCCGGGCGACGTCCTTGCCGGGTGACGGGTGCCTGTCGCAGCAGCGGCCGCCGGACCACGGGGCCCGTGCGGCGTCGGTGGGGAAGCCCGCGTGGAAGTCCGTGCCGCTCCCCCGGGCGCCGCGCCGCGCCGGCCTGCGGTGCAGCGCCGGGGACGGACACTGCTGCCGGCGTCAGCGGACGGGCGGGATGGAAACGGCCATCGTCATCTCCACCGGCTCGTCCCCGTCGTTGCGGTAGGTGTGGGGGACGTTGGCCTCGAAGACGGCGGAGGTGCCGGCCGGCAGCGGGTGGTGCTCGCCGTCCACGACCAGGGTGAGCGTTCCGGTGGTGACGTGCAGCAGTTCCACGGTGCCCTCCGGGTGCGGATCGGAGGCGCTCTCGTCGCCCGGCATCAAGCTCCAGGACCAGAGTTCCAGGGGGCCGCGGGCCTCGGTGCCGACCAGCAGGGTGGTGTGGCTGCCGGTGGGGGTGGACCACATGCGGACGGCCTGTTCGGGCGGGACGAGCCGGACCTGGGGGCCCTGGTCGTAGTCGAGCAGGGTCGTGATCGAGACCCCGAGGGCGTCCGCCAGCTTCACGGTGGTGCCGACGCTGGGGTTGGTGCGGGCCTGCTCGATCTGGATGATCATGCCGCGACTGACGCCCGCACGGGCGGCGAGTGCGTCCAGGGTGAACCCCCGTTCCTTGCGCCAGCGCTTCAGGTTCCGGGCGAGCGACTGTGTGAGCTGGTCGAGGTCCGACACATTCCGTCCAATATTCTGGATGACAGAGTCCAATAAACTGAACTACGGTGGAGTGCACCCCATCGTTCACCGCACTGTACTGCCGCATTCCCCTGCGAGGACCCATGACCGCCCTGCTCGCCCTCGCCACCAGTCTGCTCTGGGGCCTCGCCGACTTCGGGGGCGGGCTCCTCACCCGACGGTTCCCCGCGCTGACGGTCGTCGTGGTCTCCCAGGTCCTCGCCGCCCTCGCCCTCGGCGCGATCGTCCTCGCGACCGGCGCCTGGACGGAGGCCGGCCCCTCGCTCTGGTACGCCGTCGGGGCGGGCGTCGTCGGACCGGTGGCCATGCTCGCCTTCTACGAGGCGCTCGCGCTCGGCCCCATGGGCGTCGTCTCCCCGCTCGGTTCGCTCGGCGTGGTGGTTCCGGTCTCCCTCGGCCTCCTCCTCGGCGACCGACCGGGGCTGCTCCAGTTCGCCGGCATCTCGGTCGCGGTCCTCGGCGTCCTGCTCGCGGGCGGTCCGGAGCTCCGGGGGGCTCCCGTCCGCCGCCGGGCCGTCCTGCTGACACTGGTCGCGGCCTTCGGCTTCGGCTCGGTGATGGCGCTCATCGCCGAGGCCTCCACGACCGTCACGGGCCTGTTCCTGGCCCTGTTCGTCCAACGGGTGACCAACGTCCTGGTCGGCGCCGGCGCCCTGTACGCCTCGGTGCGCCGGGGCGGCCGAGCGCTTCCCGAGGGCGGCCCCGGAGCCGTCCGTCCGGCGCTCCCGGCCCTCGCCCTCGTCGGTCTCGCCGACGTGGCGGCCAACGGCACGTACGCGATCGCCGCGCAACTGGGCCCGGTCACCGTGGCGGCCGTGCTGGCGAGCCTCTACCCGGTCGTCACGGCCCTCGCGGCCCGCGGCGTCCTCAAGGAACGCCTCCGCGCCGTCCAGGCGGCAGGAGCGGGACTCGCCCTGGTGGGCACGGTGCTCCTCGCGACGGGCTAGCGGGCGAAGTCCCCGCGCCCCCGCCGCCGAAGGACTCAGGAGGGAACCGACTCCGCACTCCCCGTGCGCCGGGCCTCCCACACCGCGAGCGCCGCCAACTGCTCGGGGGTGACGTGCTCCGGAATCGGGACCGGGGCGGGGGTGCGGAGCGGAGGCTGCCACCCCTTCTCCGCGTCCCAACGGCGGACCACCTTCGCCGGTGCGCCCGCCACCACCGCGTGGTCGGGGACCTCACCCCGCACCACCGCACCCGCCGCGACGACGACGTTCCGACCGAGGCGCGCACCGGGAAGGACCACCGCACCCGTGCCGAGCCAACAGCCCGGACCGATGACGACCGGTTCCGAGCGGGGCCACTGACGGCCGACGGGCTCGTCCGGATCGTCGTAGCTGTGATTGGTCGAGGTGACGTAGACGTACGGACCGCAGTACGTGTCCGAGCCGATCGACACCTTCGCGTCGGCGATGACGTGACTGCCCCGGCCGAGGACGACCCCGTCGCCGAGGGTCAGCACCGTGTCCGCCCCGAGGTCGAGGTCGGGCAGCATCCCCGCCGTCAGCGTGACCTGCTCGGCGATGATGCAGCACTCGCCGATCTCGATCCACGGCTCGCCGAAGACCGTGCCCTGCGGGAAGGCGAGCCGGGTGCCCGCGCCGAGGCGACGGAAGCGCAGCTTCCCGGGGTGCTCGGCGGTGACGGAGCCCGCCTGCTGCACCCAGCGCCAGCCCCCCTGCACGGCACGGGCGAGGACCCTGCGGCGCCAGGCGGCAAGGGAGGAGAACGTGTTTCTGTTCCTGGGCACCCGGCCACCGTAGTCGGCACCGTCGTGCCTGATCAGTGCGGTGCGCTGTGATGTCCGTCATGAGCACGGCATAGGCTGCGCCGGGGACACCCCGGGCGTGACACGACGGCTGACGATCCGACGATCAGGAGCGAACCATGACAGAGGCGTTGATCAAGGGAGTCGGCGGCAAGGAGCCGCAGATCGATCCGACCGCCTTCACCGCCCCGACCTCCGTGGTGCTCGGCGAGGTCACGCTCGGCGCCCGCGCCAGCATCTGGTACCAAGCGGTGCTGCGGGCGGACTGCGGCCCCATCGCGATCGGCGAGGACTCCAACGTCCAGGACAACTGCACGGTCCACGTCGACCCCGGCTTCCCCGTCTCGATCGGGGCCCGGGTGACCGTCGGCCACAACGCCACCGTGCACGGCTGCACGATCGGGGACGACGTGCTCGTCGGCATGGGCGCGACGGTCCTCAACGGGGCCCGGATCGGCGCCGGCTCGCTCGTCGCCGCCCAGGCGCTCGTCCCGCAGGGGATGGAGGTCCCGCCCGGCTCGCTCGTCGCGGGCGTGCCGGCCAAGGTGCGCCGCGCACTGACCGAGGAGGAGAGGGCGGGCATCCGACTGAACGCCGAGATGTACCTGTCGCTCGCCAAGGGGCACGCCGAGGCCTTCGAGGACTGAGCACCCTCCGACGG
>NZ_JBHYMK010000060.1:0-15492 GCF_042743065.1 Streptomyces sp. NPDC058872 | reverse complement strand
GGGGAGGGCGGCACCCGGCCGGATGCCGCCCTCCCCTCCGCGCACGGGACGTCCGGGCTCAGTCCGTCGCGGGGACCGGCTCCGGTTCCGCCGCCTCGGTCCGCTGTGCCGCCGCCTTCTTGGCCCGGTTCTTGATGACCAGCATCGAGACCAGGCCGATCAGCACCGCGAGGACGAGGCCGAGCCACGAGAAGCGCTTGAGCCACGCCTCGGCGACGACGCCGACCGAGTAGATGACGGCCGTGGTGCCGCCGGCCCAGAGGATGCCGCCGAGGACGTTGGCGGCGAGGAACTTCCAGTAGGGCATCTGCAGGACGCCCGCGAGCGGTCCCGCGAAGATGCGCAGGAGGGCGATGAAGCGACCGAAGAAGACGGCCCACACGCCCCACTTCTGGAAGGAGCTCTCGGCGAGGGCGATGTTCGCCTCGCTGAAGTGCTTGGGGAACCGCTTGCCCAGCCTGGCCAGCAACGGCCGGCCGCCCTTGCGGCCGATCGCGTAGCCGATCGAGTCGCCGATGATCGCGCCGGCGGTGGCACAGGCGCCGAGCACGTACGGATTGATGTCACCGTGCTGCGAGGCCAGCAGCGCCGAGCTCACGAGCACGATCTCGCCGGGCAGGGGGATGCCCAGGCTCTCCAGCCCGATCACCACTCCGACGAGGACGTAGACGGTGACCGCGGGAATCGTCTCCAGCCACTCCTGGACGTGCAACGCGGTTCCTCCCGTGTCGGCTGCTCAGCTGCTCGAATTGTCCTTCGGGCACGCCGGGGAAGCCTACCCGGCGGACGGAAGCAACCTCGACGTCGAGACGGCACCGGCTCGGAAGCGCGACTGCCCCCGCACCCCGGAGGGGTGCGGGGGCAGCGCCCGACACATCGGCTCAGCCGTTCGGGCGCAGGGTCCAGACGACGGTCATCTCACCGGTCACGGCGCCGTCCTCACGGGTGATGTCGATCTTGACCGGGAACTCGGGACGCTGCCCGGAGTCGAGCTCGGCGACGACCTCGGCGGCGGGGCGGCCGAGCGTGGCGGTGGCCGTGACGACGCCCATCGCCAGCTTCTTGTAGCCGATCTCGGCCTTGACCGCGAGCGGGACCGCACGACCCAACTGATCACCGAAGGCCGCGAGCACGATGGCACCACTGGCGGACTCGGCCAGGGTGAACATGGCTCCCGCGTGCGGGCCGCCGACGTGGTTGTGATAGGCGGGCTGGTCCGGAAGCCGCACGACGGCGCGCTCGGCGGTGGTCTCCAGGAACTCCAGGTTGAGGGTTCCGGCCATGGGCACCGTGGCGGCGAGCATCTCGCCGACGGACATCTGGTCTGCGCTCATGAACCGTGATGTTACCCACCGGTAGAAGGCTTGGCCATCCCTCCGGTGCGCCGGCACCTCCGCCGGCCCCCCGACGGGCACGGGGGCGGACGTGGCCGGACGATCACCACACCTCTATGGTTACTGGCCATGTGGCCAGGACAGCAGCCGCCCGGGGGCGAGCAGAACCCGCAGGACCAGAGTCAGAACCCCTACCAGCAGCCGGGGTACCAGCAGCCGAACCCCTATCAGCAGCCGCCGGCGCAACCCGGCTACCCGCAGCAACCTCCCACCCAGCCCGGCTACCCGCAGCAGGGGTACGCCCAGCAGCCGGGGTACCCGCAGCCGAACCCGTACCAGCAGCCGACGGTGCCGCAGCAGTACCAGGTGCCGCCCCCCGGCCAGCCCGGCGGACCCGGAGACGCGAAGAAGAAGCAGACCACGATCGTGGCGATCGTCGCCGCGACCGCCGTGGTCGTCGCGGCCGGGGTCACCGGATACCTGGTGCTGGGCAAGGACGACGGGAAGGACACCGCCGGGGACGCCAAGCCGACCGCCACGGCCACCGCTTCCGCCGACCCGTCGTCCGCCCCCTCGCCCGACCCGAGCGGGTCGGGCGACGTCGACAACCCCCGCGGCGGCGCGGAACAGCAGCCGACGATCCCCGGCTGGAAGGTCGTCTACAACCCCAAGTACGGGACCCTCTTCGACGTGCCGCCCGAGTGGGAGGTGATGAAGACGGGGTCGATCACCTACGTCGAGGACGAGGAGAAGAACGACGGCACTCCGCTCGTGACGATGTCCAGCCCCACCCACCTCAAGAACGAGTGGTGCTCCTACGACGTCGACAAGGACGGCTCCAAGGAGACCTGGAGCCTCGCCAGCGCCGGCACCAAGGGCGGCCAGGGCGCCAAGGACACCGATTCCGCCGCGCGCGGCGAGGCCGGCACCTGGGTGTGGGGCGGCTATGCGCAGCACATGCCGAAGGACACGATCAAGATCGCCAAGGCCGTGCCGTACACGACGGAGTCCGGCCTGAAGGGCAGCCTGGTGACCGCCACCGCCCCGGGCGTCAAGAAGCGCAACACGTGCGAATCGGACGGCAAGTCCTTCGCCTTCAGCTTCAAGAACGCCGCCGGTGACTTCTCGACCTGGGTGCTCTTCGGAGCCGCCGGCGTCCAGGACGAGCTGCCCGACGACAAGATCCGACAGATCCTCTCCACGGTCCGGCTCGCGCCCTCCGGCTCCTGACCCGGGACGACCCCGTCCGGCGGCCGGGCCCGGCCACCGCTTCGGCCATCGGGCGGGCCCGGTCCGACCACCGCCCCGCAGACCTGCGGTCGGACGGGATATCGGTTTGGCAGCGCGGGCGGGGGCCGGGGATAGTCCGGGGGTGACGACACCCGCCGCCCCCCGGCCCGCCCCGCTCCGCTCCCGCCGCCCCGAGTGGGCCGACCGGAACTTCCTCCTGTTGACCGCCGCGACGGTCGTGACGAACCTCGGCACGCACGGCGCGCTGATCGCCACGACCTGGGCGGTCTTCGAGTCCCAGGGCGACGCCGCTGACGTGGGTCTGGTCGCCATGGCGCGGTTCCTGCCGCTGGTCCTCTTCCTGCTCGTCGGCGGCGCGGTGGCCGACCGGCTGCCCCGGCACCGGGTGATGGTCTCGGCCAACGCCCTCAACTGCGTCTCCCAGGCCGTCTTCGCCGCCCTCGTCCTCTCCGGCGAGGCCCGCATCTGGCAGATGATGGTGCTCACCGCGCTCTGCGGCACCGGTCAGGCCTTCTTCAATCCGGCCGCCGAGGGCATGCTCATGGCCAGCGTCAACGGGGAGCAGGCGAGCCGCGCCTTCGCCGTCTTCCGTCTGGCGATGCACGGAGCCGCCATCGGCGGCGCTGCGCTCGGCGGCGCGCTCGTCGCCTTCGTCGGACCGGGCTGGGTCCTCGCGATCGACGCGGTGGCCTTCGCCGTCGCAGGCGGCTTGCGCGCCTTCCTCGACGTGCGGAACGTCCCGGAGCGGAAGCCCGGCGGCGGGCTCTTCGCAGACCTGCGGGAGGGCTGGCAGGAGTTCGTCGGCCGACCCTGGCTGTGGTCGATCGTCGCCCAGTTCTCGGTGGTGGTCGGCCTGATCGGCGCCGTCGAGTCCGTGTACGGACCGCTGGTCGCGCGGGACGAGTTGGGCGGGGCGCGCCCCTGGGGCATCGCGCTCGCCGCGTACGGGGCGGGGACGGTCGCGGGAGCCGTCCTGATGACACGGTGGAAGCCCCGTCGGATGCTGTTCGTCGGTACCCTGTGCGTCTTTCCGATCGCGCTCCCCTCGGCCGCACTGGCCGTGCCGCTCGCCCCCGCGGGGCTGACCGCTGCCATGTTCGTCAGCGGAGTGGCGATCGAAGTCTTCGGCGTCTCCTGGATGACGACCATGCACCAGGAGATCCCGGAGGAGAAGCTGTCCCGGGTCTCCGCGTACGACTGGTTCGGCTCGACGGCCCTGCTGCCGCTGTCCACGGCGCTCGCCGGCCCCGTGGAGGAGGCGGTGGGCCGGAGCGAGGCCCTGTGGGGTGCGGCGGCGCTCATGGTGTTCGTCACCGCGCTCGTCCTCTTCGTACCGGACGTGCGGAACATGACCCGCCGCCCGCACACCAAGGAGATCTCGGCCGGCTCGCCGGGCACACCGCCCCCGGACGTCCCCCTCCGGCTCCCCTCAGCCGATGCCGAAGGCGCCGTCCGGCGGGACGGGTGAAGGGACGGCCCCGGCGTCCGAGACCGGTTCCGCGCCGGCCGTGAACCGGTCCAGCCCCCGGCCGTGTTCCACCCTCGCCGGAAAGGCGTCGCCCGCTGCCCGTCGGGCGAGGTGGGCGACGTCGATCTCCCGGCCCGAGGCGACCAGGACCGCGTTCCCGAAGCGGCGGCCGCGCAGCACGGCGGGTTCGGCGACGAGCGCCAGCTCGGGAAAGACGGCGGCGAAGGTGGCGAGTTGGGAGCGGAGGAAGGAGAAGGGGGCTCCGTCGGCCAGGTTCGCGGCGTAGAGCCCGTCGGGCCGCAGCACGCGCCGGACCTCGCGCGCGTACTCAACGGAGGTGAGGTGCGCGGGCACCCTCGAACCGCCGAAGACGTCACCCACGACCAGGTCCGCAGAGGCGTCCGCCGCCCCTTCCAACCAGGCCCGGGCATCGGCGCGGTGCACGGTGGTCCCGGCCCCTTCGGGCAGCGGCAGGTGCTCCTCGACCAGGGCGAGCAGTCCCCCGTCGGCCTCGACGACGTCCTGGCGCGAGCCGGGCCGGGTGACGGCGACGTACCGGGGCAGCGAGAGCGCCCCGCCCCCCAGGTGCAGCAGGTCGAGCGGAGCACCGGGGCGGGCGGCGCCGTCGACGACGTGGGCGAGACGCCGTGCGTACTCGAACTCCAGGTGCGCCGGGTCGTCCAGGTCGACGTACGACTGCGGCGCGCCGTCGACCGTCAGCAACCAGGCCCGCGCCCGGTCGACGTCGGGCATGAGGCGCGCGGTGCCCTGGTCGACCTCGCGGATGACGGGAATGTGCTCGTTCACCCGCTCATTGTGCCGCCGGACCCCCCACGGACGACCGGCCCCTCCCCCACCGGAGCGAGGAACCGGGCCCGACGGACATGACGCGCATTACGGCGATCATACGGACGCGTCCGTTACCCTCCCGGAATGCTCGCTCCCGTGCCCCGGCCGCCGGGCTCCTTCGCGCTCCGCTGCTCCCGTGCCCTGCTCTCTCCCCGTGCGCGACTCTCCCTGCTCGCCCTGGTGCTGCTCACGGCTGCCGCGCTCGTCGTGCTGTACGAGCCGCAGCGACTGCTCGCCTCGGGCTGGCCGTCCCGCACCGGCGGCGCCGGGGCGGTGTTGCTCTTCGGCCTCGCGTACGGGGTGTGCGCGGCGGCGTTCGTACCGCGCCCGGTGCTCAATCTGGCCGCGGGGGCGCTGTTCGGCACGGCGGCCGGTCTGACGGGGGCGCTGGCGGGGACGGTGCTCGGTGCCGGGATCGCGTTCACCCTGGGCCGGCTCCTGGGGCAGGACGCGCTGCGCCCGTTGGTGCGGGGGCGTTGGCTGACGGCGGCGGACGGTCAGCTGAGCCGGCACGGTTTCCGTTCGATGCTGGCGATCCGGCTGTTCCCGGGGGTGCCGTTCGCGGCGGCCAACTACTGTGCGGCCGTTTCCCGGATGGGGTACCTGCCCTTCCTCCTCGCTACGGCACTGGGCTCCCTGCCGAACACGGCGGCGTACGTGGTGGCGGGCGCCCGGGCCGGCTCGCCCGGCTCGCCGGCCTTCCTCTTCTCGGCCGGCTTCATCGTGCTGTCGGGCCTCGGGGCGGCCGTGGTGGCCTGGCGCAAGCGGCACGGGCTGCGGGCCGCCGCGCCCGCTTCCGTACCGCAAGCGGTGCGGGAACCGGTGGGCAGCGCCCGGTAGTGCCCGGAGCGGGCGGCCCAGTGGGACGGGGCGGGCCGCGGGCCGGTCGTCGTGCACCCGACCTCGCGGCGGGCCCGTCATCTTGGGACGGTACGCTGCGCACGACCTTCTGACCGCACACGTACATAACGGGACGGCCCTAGCCCCATGAGTTGGTTCGAATCGTTCATCCTCGGACTCGTCCAGGGGCTGACGGAGTTCCTTCCCATCTCCTCCAGCGCACACCTCCGTCTCACCGCGGCCTTCGCCGGCTGGCAGGACCCGGGGGCCGCCTTCACCGCGATCACCCAGATCGGCACGGAGGCCGCGGTCCTGATCTACTTCCGCAAGGACATCGCCAGGATCGTCACGGCCTGGTTCCGCTCCCTCACCGACAAGGCGATGCGTTCCGACCACGACGCCCAGATGGGCTGGCTGGTGATCGTCGGCTCGATCCCGATCGGCGTCCTCGGCATCACGCTCAAGGACCAGATCGAGGGCCCGTTCCGCGACCTGCGGCTCACCGCCACCACCTTGATCGTCATGGGCATCGTCCTCGGCGTCGCGGACCGACTGGCCGCGCGGGACGAGATCGGCGGCCGGCACCGCGCCATCCGCGAGCGCAAGACGCTCCGGGACCTGAACGTGAAGGACGGTCTGATCTACGGCTTCTGCCAGGCGATGGCCCTGGTCCCGGGCGTCTCCCGGTCCGGGGCGACGATCTCCGGCGGTCTGCTCATGGGCTACACCCGCGAGGCGGCGGCCCGTTACTCCTTCCTGCTCGCGATCCCCGCGGTGCTCGCCTCGGGCGTCTACGAGCTGAAGGACGCCGGCGAGGGACACGTCTCCTGGGGCCCGACGATCTTCGCGACGATCATTGCGTTCGTCGTCGGCTACGCGGTGATCGCGTGGTTCATGAAGTTCATCACCACGAAGTCCTTCATGCCCTTCGTGATCTACCGGATCCTGCTCGGCATCCTGCTGTTCGCTCTGGTCGGAGCCGGTGTGCTCAGCCCGCACGCGGGCGAATCCGGCGGCTGAACCAGGGCCGCATAGGTAGCGCTATCCAGCATTTCCTAGCGCCTGATTGCAGCACCACGCCATGATCATCCCCCGCTTGCCTCCGACCCGTCTCCCACCGGGGGGAGGGAGACTTCCCACTAGGGAATGTGCTTCCGCAAAGTGCGGGTGACGCGAAAGGGCCCGCACGGCACCTTAGGTTCTAGTGGTCGCAACACCCCAGCTCAAGGGGTGCGATGCGCTTCGAGATCCGAGCGGACCGGGCTCCGCAGGGGCGTAAGAAGCTGTCCCGGGAACGGGAGGCATACTCCCGGCTCGTGCAGCAGGGATACAGCAACACCGAAGCGTGCCGGATCGTCGGCGTTGACCGTAGGACGGGCAACAGGTGGCGCAACGGCCGCTCCGGAGAGCAGAACCGGAAGCCGGTACCACCGATCCACATGGTGGTACCGGCTTCCGGTTCGTCCCGGTACCTTCGCGAGGACGAGCGGATCCACATCGCCGACCGGCTGCGGGAGAAGGCCACCGTGCGGGCGATCGTCGCGGAGCTGGGTCGCAGCCCGTCCACGATCAGCCGTGAGATACGGCGTAACCGGCACCCCGGAAGCGGAGCCTGCCGCCCGCACGCCGCCCAGGCCCGCGCCGATGCCCGTCGGCCCCGCCCCAAGCCCCGCAAGGTCCTTCAGAACCCGCAGCTGCGTGAGGCCGTCCAGGCGATGCTGGACGAGAAGTGGAGCCCAGAGCAGATCTGCCACGCTCTACGGGCAAAGTTCCCCGACCGGCCGGAGATGCACGTGGTCCACGAGACCGTCTACCAGGCGCTCTATATCCAGGGCCGAGGCCAGCTTCGGCGCGAACTCGCCGGCGCCCTGCGCTCCGGCCGTGCCCGGCGCCGGCCCCAGCGGCAGGCCAATCGCCGCCAGACGCGCTTCACCACTCCGATGGTCATGATCAGCGATCGGCCCGCAGAGGCCGAGGACCGGGCCGTGCCCGGCCACTGGGAGGGCGACCTGGTCATCGGCAAGGACGGGAAGTCCGCGATCGGCACCCTGGTCGAGCGCGCCACCCGCTACGTCATGCTGCTGCATCTGCCTGGCAATCACAGCACCGAGGCGGTCCTGACCGCCCTGACCTCCAGCGTCCAGACCCTGCCCGCCCAGCTGATGCGGTCCCTGACCTGGGACCAGGGCACCGAGATGGCCCGGCACGGCGAGTTCACCCTCGCCACCGACATCCCGGTCTACTTCTGCGACCCGGCCAGCCCCTGGCAGCGAGGTCCGAACGAGAACACGAACGGGCTGCTGCGGCAGTACTTTCCCAAGGGCACCGACCTGTCCGTCCACGACCCCGACCACCTGGCTGCCATCGCCGACCAGCTCAACCGCCGCCCACGCAAAACGCTCGGCTGGGAAACCCCAGCCGAGCGCCTGCATAAACTGCTCGCGGCCTGATCAACACGACCACGTGTTGCAACGACCGCTAGAAACCGCCGAGCTGACGGGCCCTCATGAGCGGTCGATGCTCGATAGCGATCGGGCTACGATCCTTGGCGACCAGTGAACTGGCGCAATGGAATTGCGCCTCCAAATGCGCGCCAGCTAATTCCGCTCAGTCCTGGCCGTTTTCGGTCCGCTGTGCAATCCGCTCAAACAGCCACGCGCCAGCGAATACAACGCATGAGCAGGCGAAGGTCAGCGTCGCCGAGGCTCTCCCCGACACGATCCAAAAAGCGATCCCTGCCACGAAGGCGAGCGCGCCCAGCAGGAAGAACGCGACTGAGTTCTTTCTCGGTTCGCTCATTTCAAATCCACTCCACATCTTGCTTCGCTCGGGTTCGCGGCCAGGTTCCCCGGGAGTCCAGGGAACCTGGCGAGGAACTATGTCATCGTCGCCAACTCGACCACCAAGGGCTTTTCTTGCGATGGCGAACGAAAACTGCTCGATGCCTTCCCGTCGCAGGATAGCGCTTGGTGAGCCAGCGGGTAGCTCCTCTCTTTATGCCATAGCGTGCCACTGCGCCCCACGTGGCACCAAAGGGGCCGATGCCTGTGGCTCCAGCGACACCGGCGCGCGCAATGGATCCAACCGATGCCTTTCGGTTCCAATTCCACTTTGCCCAGGCTCCAGCGGCAGCACCAGCTGCGATGGCGCACCCCGCTGCTGCCAGGCCAGCTGTAGCCAGGCCACAGACGAATCCGGCTCCAGCGGCTGCAATTCCCACTCGGTGTCGCTTGATCCAGCGCTTCGTCTTCTTCCAGCTCCACCACTTGCCGTCGAGGTCGTATTGGTTGATGGGGTCGCCGGGGTAGGCGTAGGCGTTGTCTCCGCCGCCGTAGACGGGGTCGAGGGAGAGGAAGCGTCCGGTGGTGGGGTTGTAGAGGCGGACGCCCATGAGGGTGAGGCCGGTGAGGGTCTCGGTGGAGCGTTGTTTGCCGCCGAGCCAGTTGTAGCGGGTGGCGGGCTGGCCAGTGCGGGGGTTGCCGTACTCGTCGCTGTCCAGGACCAGGGGGGCTTCGGCGGTGTCCAGCGGGAGCTGGAGGGCGATGTCTCCGTGGATGTTGGTCAGCTGGAGGACGGTGTTCCCGTTGTTGCTGGTGGTGGCGGCGAGGTCGCCGGAGGCCGAGTCGACGTTGCGGGTGATGATGCCCTTGGCGGTGTCTTCGGTGATCCAGCGGGGGTTGTCGCTGTCGGTGTCGTAGTGGTTGGTCTTGGATCCGGTCTGGGTCCAGGTGCCGGTGCTGTTGTCTTCGACGGTCCAGGAGCGGAAGCGCTGGTTGGCGTCGAGCTGCCAGGTCTGGCGCTGACCGTTGGCGGTCTGCTGGTGGGCCAGGTCGTTGGTGTAGTAGCCGATCTGGGTGCCGGGCAGGGTGGTGGTGCGGCCGAAGGCGTCGTAGACGTATCCGGTGTCGGTGAGGCGGTCGGCGCTGTCGTAGGTGTGGGTGGTGGTGGTTCCTCCGGTGGTGGGGCAGGCAGCGCCCGGGGTGCCTTCGGCGGTGGTGAGGCCGGTGCGGTTGGTGCGCTTGTCGAAGGTGTAGGTGCGGGTGGTGCAGGTGTTGCCGACGGTGTCGTTGACCTTGGTCAGGCGGCCGGTGGCATCGTAGGTGTAGTCCTGGGTGGACCAGCCGTTGTGGCGGGTGACCTGACCGTGGACGGATTCGGCGACGGTGTCGGAGTAGACGATCTGGCCGTCGCTGTCTCGGGTGTAGACCTTCGACAAGGTGGCGCCGGTGGTGTCCTCGGTGATGGTGAGGGTGTAGCCGCCGGGGAGCTTCTCGGTGGTGACGGAGCCGTCGGCGTCGTAGCGGGCCTCGAAGGCGCCGGCGATGGAGTCGGTCGTCTTGGTGGCCAGGCCGCGCGGCTCGATGGCCGTGTCGTAGGTGTAGGTGACCGTGGACGGAGCCGAGTCGGCGGTCTTGACCGGGCGGTCAAGCAGGTCGTACTCAGTCGTGGTGACCCCGCCGTCAGCGTCGGTGTAGGAGGTCTGGCGGCCGAGCTTGTCGTACTCCCTGGTGATGGTGCCGCCGGTGGGCGAGGTCGTCTTGACGGCCTGGCCGGTGGCCGGGGCGTACTCGGTGGTGGTCTCCGGGACCGCCTGGCCGGGGCCGCCGGTCATGACGGTGTTGGTCGGGCGGCCGGCGTTGTCGTAGGTGGTCGTGGTGGTGCGGGTGACACCGTTGGCGGTCTCGGTGACCTTGGCCGGGTTGCCCCACCAGTCGTACTCGGTGGTGGTGATGGGCAGCTGGGCCGGGTTACTGCCGCCGCCGGTGATCGTGCCGGCCGGTCCGGTGGAGCAGACCTGGTCGGACCACTCCGGGCGGCCCTGGCAGGTGCCGGTGCCGGTCGCGGACCAGTAGGTGGTCACGCGGGTGCCGGCGTCGGTGCCGGTGGCACCGGGCAGGAGCTGCTTGGTGACGCGGCCCTGGCTGTCGTACTCGGTGGTGTCGGTGATGGCGAGACCGGCCGGGTCCTTGACCGTCTTGACCGGCAGACCCTTGACCCAGTCGTAGACGGTCTGTGTCACGCGCGCGTCGGCCATGGTGGTGGTGCCGAGGACCTGGGCGCCGGTGGTGACCTTGGTGACCTGGTTCTCGATCTTGGCGGTGCCGTCGGTGGGGCGGCCGGCGTCGTACTCGTTGACCGTCCAGGAGCGGGCCACGGCCGACTCGCCGTTCACGGTGCTGCGGCGCAGCGGGCCGAACTCCTCCAGCTCACGCTGTCCCTTGGCGTCGTAGACGGAGGTGGTGGTGAGGATGTCGGCACGGTCCTGGGAGGGCAGGGCGTTGATGCCGAGGTCGGTGAGGGTTGCCTGGTCGGCCGGTGTACCGCCGAGGGCGAGGGCCCGGTTGCCGGCAGTGAGCTCACGGACGGTGTTGCCGAACTGGTCGTACTCGGTGGTGGAGATGTTCCCACCGGGGGTGGCGGTGTTGACCTGGCGTCCGGAGGCGTTGGTGTAGGTGACCGACGCGCGACGGTAGTCGGCGGCGGTCAGGCCGTCACCGGAGTGCGCGGTGGGGACGGCGTCGGCCGGGAAGACGGCGGTGGCGTCGGTCGGGGCGTCGGTCTGGCCCCACGCGGCCACGTCCGTGACCCCCATCTTGTAGGGGGCGTCGGTGCCGGTGAGCGGGACGTCGTAGACGATGCTCGTCGACGCCGTGCCGGACTCGACGTCCTTGGTGCCCTGCTGCAGACCGCTGCGGCTGGTCTTCAGGAGCATGCCGTCGCCCGCGGTGGCGGCGTTGCCCGCCTTGCCGTAGGTGAACGACCACGGCAGCTGGCCGGCCGGGGTCAGGGTAGTGATGCGGCCGACGGTGTCGTAGGCGTACTGCGTCTTCAGCGCGGGCGTGATGAGCGGGTTGTACGTCTCGCGCAGGCGGCCCGTGGTGTCGTACGCGTATGTCTGCACGGTCTTGGCAGTGGCCGCGGCGGCGCCGGGCTCGGTGGACCAGCCGCGGATCTCCTTGACCTGACCGGTGAAGTCACCGAAGGCAGAGGCGGTCGCGGTGGTGGAGGCGGCGTAGACGAACTCCAGCGCCCGGCAGCCCTTCGTCGACGGCGTCGCCGTGCACGTCGTGGCGGATGCGGCGGAGGTCGGGGAGATGACCAGCTTGGGACGGGCCAGCTTCTTGCCGTCGACCGTGACGGTCTCGGAGATGACCGTGGTGGTGGACTGCGCCAGACCGTCCAGGGTGGAGGAGGCGACCTGCCAGGTGGTGGCCGCCGCGTCCGGCTTGGTGAAGACGGTGAGGGTGCCCTCGGTGTCCTTGAGCGTGAACGAGGTGCTCGTCGAGCCGGTCAGCGTCATGTCCTCGGCGCCGGGCTCGGGCTTCCAGCCGCCGCCGGTGGTGGCGGTGAAGCCGAGCTCCTCGCCGTCCACGTCGACCAGCGCGACCGAGGTCGCGGAGGTCTGCTTCATGTACGACCAGTCCGACTCGGTGATCTCGGCGACAGTGCCGGAGGTCCACTGCGGGCCGAAGATCGCCGCCTGGCCCTCCTGCTTCGCACCCGCGTCTGCGCGCCGGGACGACGCCGTACGGGAGACCGACAGGCCGAACAGGGAGGCGTCGGTGGCGGACAGGGTGTAGTCACCGGTCAGCAGGTTCACCGAGCCCGGTCCGGCCTCTTCGGAGGGGGCGGTGCCGGCGTTGCGGTCGACGGTGACGTCGTTGGCCGGGGAGTAGGCGGTGGAGGTGCCGTCGGTGAACGCGGCACGGACCTCGATCGGACCGTCTTCGGCGAGGCTGTCGGTGATGTTCCACGTCAGCCCGGCGGGCTTGCCGCCCGTGACCGCGACCGGCCAGGAAGCCACCGTGTCGGTGCCCTTGCGGACATCGGCGACCGGGATGTTCTTCCAGGTATCGGTCTCGCCGCGGCGGTACTGGTAGGTCACTCCGGTGTACGAGGTCAGTCCCTCGGAGGACAGGCCCACGCGGCGGGCCGGTCGCTCGCCCTGACCGGGGGTGAGCAGCGCCGCGCCGGAACCGGCGTAGAAGACGTACGCGGACTCGCCGGAGACGTTGCCGGCCGGGTCCACGGTGCGGGTGGTGACCGTGTGCTTGCCCGCCGTGAAGGTCAGGGTCCTGGTGACGGTCGCGCCGGTGGTGGTGGCGGACTGCCAGGTCCCGGCGTCCAGCTTGTACTGCACCTCGGCCACGTCGCTGGCCGGGGGCTTGAGGTCGAATGAGCCGGAGAACTGGCCGTTCGCGTCCGGAGTGCCGGCCCAGGTGTTGGCGGGGAAGTCACCGGAGGTGACGGTGCTGGTGGCGGGCTTGGTGGTGTCGACGGTGAAGTACACCGACGGCGTCCAGTTCGACCAGGCGTTGCCGTCGTTGATCCGGCCCTTGAACCAGTAGGTGCGGCCGTTGACGAGCTTGCCCGCCGGCACGGTGTGGGAGACCGTCTTGTTGACGACCTGGCTGTAGGTGCCGGGATCGTAGAGCTCCAGGTTCGTCGATCCCTCCCACACCTCCCACTTCGCGCGCAGGTTGGTGGTCTCGGCGTCACTGGCGGTGTACTTCAGGGCCGGCGTGGTGGTGGTGACCCAGTTCTTGCCCGCGTTCGCCCGCCCAGGCGTGGCGGACATCGGGTTACCCGCCACGGGAACCGTGTTGTACGTGACCGACACATACGGGGTGTTCGAGGCGGCGTTTCCGGAGTTGAACCGCTTCCACGAGTACGGGTCGGACTCGTTGGTCGCCTTGATGCCCATCGCGTTGGAGCTGTGGCCGTTGGCGGCCCAGGCGACGGCGAGGTTCTTGATGTCCTGAGTGACCCAGCCGTCCCCGCACGAGGACGAGTAGCCCTTCGTCGAGGTCGAGGTGGCCCACTTGTCGGTGAAGCCCGGCTGGTTGGTCCACCGGGTGCTGGTCGAGGCGAGCGGGGTGTCCCACACCTCCCAACTGGCCGGCGTGCACGACCAGGAGTGGTAGTTCCACAGGTTCAGCTTCGCGCTCAGGATCTGCTTGCCCGTGATCTGCGCCATCGGGAAGTGCAGGAACGAACGCGCGATCTGACCGGAGCCGTTGTTGCCGAGCTTGAGCTCCGTCGACGTCGACTGGTCCGTCGTGTAGCCCTGCTGCACGAAGGTGTCGAAGCTGGCCCCGATGTTCACCGCGGGGTCGACCGTCACCGGGAACTTCGTCCCCGGGTCGGCCAGGAACGCGGCATCGGGCGTCAGCGTCAGGTCGACCGTGGCACCGTGCTGCGTCACCTTCAGGCCGACGTCCGCCCGACGGGTGTGCTCGCCGGAGCGCGGGTCAACCGAAGCGTCCCACATCACCGGGGCCGGCAGCAGACCCACCTGCTTGCCGGTCTCGGCATCCAGGAAGGTCACCGACCGGTCCTTGTTCGCCCGGGCGGTGATGCCCTTGGCGTTCAGCGTCAACGTGACCGAGCCGTTCGCGTCGACCGCGCTGCGGTCCTTCAGCTCCAGGAACTGCTCGAAACCCGTACGCGTCGACTCGATGACCAGGTCCGTCGCCGTGAGCACGTCCGCGTACCGGGCCGTCGTCCCCGACAACGCCGGCTCCGGCAGCACACCACGCCACGACAGGCCCAGCGACCGGCCGCCCCCCGCGTCCAGCGACACCAGCGGAACCGGCGCCGTCTGCGCCTTCCCCGCACCCCCCGACGCCAACATGCGCGCCGCAGCCTTGGAGGGTGTCTTGCCTCCCAGCTTCAGACCGAGCGGGTGGCCCTTCGCAACCACCGAACCGTCCACCGACTTCGTCAGGTTGACGTCGATGTTCCGCCACGTCCCGGTGGCCTTGTCACGGAAACGGACCGGACCGGACGCGGAATCCGTCGTCACCGTCCCATCAGGATTCGCCCACGTCGTGGTCGACTCCGTCCGCTCCGACAACGCCTCCACCCGCTTGCCCGACAGACGGGCCGCGACCATCGCCGACGCGAGATCAGCCACCTCGGTCGGATACGGCGTGGTGTCAGCCACCGCGGGCTGCTGCGACGCCAAGGCCACCGCCTGCCCCGTGGTGCCCACGACGATGGCAGTCTCCACCGCCATCAGCGCCGCCGTCGCCAGCGCCACTCTCTGCAGAGCCCGCCTGGGCAGCAGCCTCCCACCTGTCCAGCCTGGTGGTGATATGTGGTCATTCATGCGTAAATCCCCTCCCTTTGAACAGCCGCCTGTGCGACTGCGGCTAGCGGATGATCATATTCCTAACGTGAAGGTCTTGCGACGATTGGCGTGTCCGCTTGCCTGGGTCGCAGCGAGGCGCGGTAGGGGCACCGCCGTGTCGCCGCCCGGCACCCTCGTCAGCGACGACCACGTCGCCCGCGCCTCCACCAGCAGCGATCGTGCGCCGACGCCGGCATATCGGCGGTGGCGGAGTCGTCGGCCCGACCTGCCGCCGCCGACAAGTCGGCATCTCCGTCATCAAGACCAACAACGCAGCCTGACCCAAGTCGGTCGGCAACGGACGCAGCACCGTAACCACCCCACGCCAGCACCGCCTCGGCCCGACAGCGGGTCTTCCTGGGGCGGACCCGGCATGCCAAACCGCCCACCTCTGCCTACGGACGTTCAACCGGACGATGCCGCCACCGTCGACATTCCGCGCACCACGGCCTCTTCTGAGCTGTTGCGGGCGACTACCGCCCCCGTAGGGTCGCTGACCTGCGCAGGAATGCTCACCACGGACTAGATGAGTGAGTCCGATGTTCGTGCTGGTCGCGACCATGGCGAAGGGCGCCCGTTGGTCAGTGTGTGAAGACAAACCTGGACGCCCTTCTGGC
>NZ_JBHYMK010000059.1:0-49335 GCF_042743065.1 Streptomyces sp. NPDC058872 | reverse complement strand
GCCTCCGCCCCCGTCGGGGCGGGGCACGGGCCCCCGCCGTTCCGCCTGCTTACGCGCCGATCGCGTGCAGACCGCCGTCCACGTGGACGATCTCGCCCGTGGTCTTCGGGAACCAGTCCGACAGCAGGGCGACGATGCCGCGGCCGGCCGGCTCCGGGTCGTCCAGCTTCCACTCCAGCGGGGAGCGGCTGTCCCACACGGACGCCAGCTCGCCGAAGCCCGGGATGGACTTCGCGGCCATGGAGCCGAGCGGGCCCGCGGAGACCAGGTTGCAGCGGATGTTCTGCTTGCCGAGGTCGCGCGCCATGTAGCGGCTGGTGGCCTCGAGGGCGGCCTTGGTCGGACCCATCCAGTCGTACTGCGGCCATGCGAACTGCGCGTCGAAGGTGAGACCGACGACGGAGCCGCCCTCGGTCATCAGCGGCAGCAGCGCCATCGTCAGCGACTTCAGCGAGAAGGCGGAGACGTGCATGGCGGTGGCGACCGACTCGAACGGCGTGTTCAGGAAGTTGCCGCCGAGGGCGTCCTGCGGGGCGAAACCGATCGAGTGGACGATGCCGTCGAGGCGGTCTCCGAACTGCTCGCGGACCTGGCCCTCGAGACGGGCGAGGTGCTCGTCGTTGGAGACGTCGAGCTCCAGGACCTTGACGTTCTCGGGCCTGGGGAGCTTCCTGGCGATGCGCTCCGTCAGCGAGGGCCGCGGCCACGCGGTGAGGATGATCTCCGCACCCTGCTCCTGGGCCAGCTTCGCGGTGTGGAAGGCGATGGAGGACTCCATCAGCACACCGGTGATCAGAATGCGCTTGCCCTCAAGAATTCCGCTCATGTGATCAGTGACCCATGCCCAATCCGCCGTCAACCGGGATGACGGCTCCAGTGATGTACGAGGCGTCGTCGGAAGCGAGGAACCTGACCGCGGCGGCGATCTCCTCCGGCTTCGCGTAGCGGCCCAGCGGCACCTGCGACACGATGCCCGCACGCTGCTCGTCGGTGAGCACCGCGGTCATGTCGGTGTCGACGAAGCCGGGCGCGACGACGTTGAAGGTGATGTTGCGGGAGCCGAGCTCACGCGCCAGGGAGCGGGCGAAGCCGACCAGCCCGGCCTTGGAGGCGGCATAGTTGGCCTGGCCCGCGGAACCCAGCAGACCGACGACCGAGGAGATCAGGACGACGCGGCCCTTCTTGGCGCGCAGCATCCCGCGGTTGGCACGCTTGACCACCCGGAAGGTGCCGGTGAGGTTGGTGTCGAGGACGGACGTGAAGTCCTCCTCGGTCATGCGCATCAGGAGCTGGTCCTTCGTCACGCCGGCGTTGGCCACGAGGACCTCCACCGGGCCGTGCTTCTCCTCGATCTCCTTGTAGGCCGTCTCCACCTGCTCCGCGTCGGTGATGTCGCACTTGACGGGAAGGCAGCCGAGCTCGACCAGGGCGGCCGGGGGCTCGCCGGAGCGGTACGTGATCGCGACCTTGTCGCCGGCCTCGGCGAACGCGCGGGCGATGGCGAGGCCGATGCCCCGGTTTCCTCCGGTGACGAGAACCGAGCGGCTCAACGGATCACCCTTTCGATAGCGGTCTGATAGCCGAAAACCTATCGGTATCGCTCCCGACATGGGGAATCGACCTCCGACAGTGGCGTACGGGCGTCACTGTCGGATCCCTACAGCTGGGAGGGCATGCGGCGCGCTCGGCACGGACGCCGTACGGACGCACGGATCCCCCGGAGGAACGCGCCGTACCGCTCGTCGGGCCCGCGACCACGGGGCACCGGACGGGGCACCCGTACATTTCGCGCCATCCCGAGGAACCGGGGTGCCGCAGCGCCGCGGGCCGGCGCCCGCCACGTGCCGCCCCGCGCTCCGGGAGCGGGCCCACCCGCCCGGGCCGCGGGTCGGCGGCCACGGGTCGGAGCGGTCGCCGGCCCTGTCGATGCCCCGCTCCGTCCCCTTCGGGCGGGACTCCATCGGGGCCGTCCCGTCGGGTGCGCGCTCCCAATGCGCCGATCCGACCCCCCGTCACGTGATTGACTTCCGGGGCAGTTCAACCACCGCCTTCCATCGCCGAGAGCGAGGCCGCTCGTGGTCCATCAGATCGACCCTTCGTTCGTCGCGCTGCCGTTGCGGGCGCTCGCCGATGCCGCGCTCGCCCGAGCGCGCGCACTCGGCGCCGAGCACGCCGACTTCCGTCTGGAACGGGTGCGCAGTGCCTCGTGGCGACTGCGCGACGCCAAGCCGTCCGGTTCCTCGGACACCACGGACCTCGGTTACGCGGTGCGGGTCGTGCACGGCGGGGCCTGGGGTTTCGCCTCCGGCGTCGACCTGAGCATGGACGGGGCCGCGCGCGTCGCCTCGCAGGCGGTCGCCATGGCGAAGCTGTCGGCGAAGGTGCTCGCTGCGGCGGGCTCCGACCCCGAGGGGCTTCCCGGAGGGGGTCCTCGGGGAAAGGTGGAGCTGGCCGAGGAGCCGGTGCACGCGGAACGCACCTGGATCTCCTCGTACCAGATCGACCCCTTCTCCGTCCCGGCGGAGGAGAAGAGCGCGCTGCTCGCCGACTGGAGCAGGCGGCTGCTCGGGGCGGAGGGCGTGGCGCACGTGGACGCCTCCCTGTTGACCGTCCACGAGAACAAGTTCTACGCGGACACCGCCGGCACCGTGACCACCCAGCAGCGCGTCCGTCTCCACCCGGAGCTCACGGCGGTCGCCGTGGACGGGAGGACGGGCGAGTTCGACTCGATGCGGACGATCGCTCCTCCGGTCGGGCGCGGCTGGGAGTACCTGACCGGAACCGGCTGGGACTGGGACAGGGAACTGGAGGAGATCCCGGGGCTGCTCGCCGAGAAGATGCGGGCACCGAGCGTGGAAGCCGGCCGGTACGACCTGGTCGTCGACCCGTCGAACCTGTGGCTGACGATCCACGAGTCCATCGGTCACGCCACCGAGCTGGACCGGGCGCTCGGCTACGAGGCGGCCTACGCGGGCACCTCCTTCGCCACCTTCGACCAGCTGGGCAAGCTCGCCTACGGCTCCTCGATCATGAACGTGACCGGTGACCGGACCGCCGAGCACGGCTTGGCCACCATCGGTTTCGACGACGAGGGCGTCGAGGCGCAGAGCTGGGACCTGGTGAAGGACGGCACCCTCGTCGGCTACCAGTTGGACCGGCGGATGGCGAAGCTGACGGGCCTCGGCCGGTCGAACGGCTGTGCCTTCGCCGACTCCCCCGCCCACGTGCCGGTGCAGCGCATGGCGAACGTGTCGCTCCAGCCGGATCCGGGCGGACTGTCGACGGAAGACCTGATCGGCGGCGTGGAGCGCGGGATCTACGTGGTCGGCGACCGGTCCTGGTCGATCGACATGCAGCGCTACAACTTCCAGTTCACCGGTCAGCGCTTCTTCCGCATCGAGAACGGCCGGCTCGCCGGCCAGCTGCGGGACGTCGCGTACCAGGCGACGACCACCGACTTCTGGGGCTCGATGGAGCAGGTCGGCGGCCCGCAGACCTACGTGCTCGGCGGCGCCTTCAACTGCGGCAAGGCCCAGCCGGGCCAGGTCGCCGCCGTCTCGCACGGCTGCCCCTCCGCCCTCTTCCGGGGCGTCAACATCCTCAACACGACGCAGGAGGCCGGTCGATGAGCCGCGTCAGCAAGCCGTACGAGATCGTCGAGCGGGCCCTCGAACTGTCCCGCGCCGACGGGTGCGTCGTCATCGCCGACGAGGAGTCCTCGGCCAATCTGCGGTGGGCGGGCAATGCCCTCACCACGAACGGCGTCACCCGGGGCCGCACCCTCACGGTGATCGCCACCGTCGACGGGGCCCAGGGCACCGCCTCCGGCGTCGTCTCGCGGTCCGCGGTGACCGTCGACGACCTGGAGCCGCTGGTCCGGGCCGCCGAGGAGGCGGCCCGCTCCGCGGGACCCGCCGAGGACGCCCAGCCCCTGGTGACGGGGGTGCCCTCCTCCCCCGACTTCACGGACGCCCCCGCGGAGACCTCGTCGAGCGTCTTCACCGACTTCGCCCCGGCGCTCGGCGAGTCCTTCGCCCGTGCCCGGGCCGGCGGTCGCGAGCTCTACGGCTTCGCCCACCACCAGCTGACCTCGACCTATCTGGGCACTTCCACCGGGCTGAGGCTCCGCCACGACCAGCCCAACGGAACGCTGGAACTGAACGCCAAGTCGCCCGACCGGTCGCGCTCCGCCTGGGCCGGGCGCTCGACCCGGGACTTCAAGGACGTCGACCCGATCGGCCTCGACGGCGAGCTCGCGACCCGCCTCGGCTGGGCGGAGCGGCGGATCGAGCTGCCCGCCGGCCGGTACGAGACCTTGCTGCCGCCGACCGCCGTCGCCGACCTGCTGATCTATCAGATGTGGTCCTCGACGGCCCGGGACGCGGTGGAGGGCCGTACCGTCTTCTCCAAGCCCGGCGGGGGCACCCGGCTCGGCGAGGCGCTCTCCCCGCTGCCGCTGACGCTGCGCAGCGACCCGAACGAGCCGGGCCTGGAATCCGCCCCGTTCGTGATCGCGCACTCCTCCGGCGACGACTCGTCCGTCTTCGACAACGGCCTGCCGATCGAGCCGGTGCACTGGATGGAAGCGGGCAGCCTGGCGCACCTGGTCACCACCCGGCACACGGCGGGACTCACTCGCTTGCCCGTGGCGCCGGGAGCGGGGAACCTGATCCTGGACGGCGGCGGCGAGCGCTCCCTGGCGGAGATGGTGGCCGCCACGGAGCGGGGCCTGCTGCTGACCTGCCTCTGGTACATCCGCGAGGTCGATCCGGCGACGCTGCTGCTGACCGGACTGACCCGGGACGGCGTCTACCTCGTGGAGAACGGCGAGGTGGTCGGCGAGGTGAACAACTTCAGGTTCAACGAGTCGCCGGTGGACCTGCTGTCGCGCGCCTCGGAGGCGGGGCGGACCGAGAAGACGCTGCCGCGCGAGTGGAGCGACTGGTTCACCCGGGCCGCGATGCCCGCCCTGCGGGTGCCGGACTTCAACATGAGCTCGGTCAGCAAGGGGGTCTGACCCCCCTAGACTGAGTCGTCGTACCACTGACAACTTTCTGAGGAGACGGACGATCGTGACGGACATCGTCGACGAGCTGAAGTGGCGCGGGCTCTTCGCCCAGTCCACCGATGAGGACGCACTGCGCAAGGCTCTCGCGGACGGTCCCGTCACGTTCTATTGCGGTTTCGACCCGACCGCGGCCAGTCTCCACGTCGGCCACCTGGTCCAGGTCCTCACCGTGCGCCGCCTCCAGCAGGCCGGGCACCGGCCGCTGGCGCTGGTCGGCGGGGCCACCGGGCAGATCGGTGACCCGCGGCCGACGGCCGAGCGCACCCTGAACGATCCCGAGACGGTCGCGAACTGGGTGAACCGGCTGCGTTCGCAGATCGAGCCCTTCCTCTCCTTCGAGGGGGAGAACGCGGCCGTCATGGTGAACAACCTGGACTGGACCGCCGGGATGTCGGCGATCGAGTTCCTGCGGGACATCGGCAAGCACTTCCGGGTCAACAAGATGCTGACCAAGGACTCCGTCGCCCGTCGCCTGGAGTCCGAGCAGGGCATCAGCTACACCGAGTTCAGCTACCAGCTGCTGCAGGGCATGGACTTCCTGGAGCTGTACCGGCGCTACGGCTGCACGCTCCAGCAGGGCGGTTCGGACCAGTGGGGCAACCTGGTGGCCGGTCTCGACCTGATCCACCGCCTGGAGCCGGGCGCCGAGGTGCACGCGCTCGCGACTCCGCTGATGGTCAAGGCCGACGGCACCAAGTTCGGCAAGACCGAGGGCGGGGCCGTCTGGCTGGACCCCGAGATGACCACGCCCTACGCGTTCTACCAGTTCTGGCTGAACGTGGACGACCGCGACATCTCCACCTACATGCGGATCCTGTCCTTCAAGTCCCGCGAGGAACTGGAGGAACTGGAGGCGCAGACCGCCGAGCGCCCCCAGGCGCGTGCCGCCCAGCGGGCGCTCGCCGAGGAACTCACCACCCTGGTGCACGGGGCCGAGCAGTGCGCGGCCGTCATCAACGCCTCCAAGGCGCTCTTCGGGCAGGGCGACCTGGCCGAGCTGGACGGGGCGACGCTCGCCGCCGCGCTGTCCGAGCTGCCGCACGCGCAGGTGTCCGAGCTGGGCCAGGTCGTGGACCTGTTCGCCGAGGTCGGTCTGGTGGCGAGCAAGTCGGCGGCCCGGCGCACGGTGAAGGAGGGCGGGGCCTACGTGAACAACACCAAGGTGACTGCCGAGGACGCGGTGGTCACCGCGGACGAGTTGCTGCACGGTCGCTGGCTGGTGCTGCGGCGCGGCAAGAAGAACCTGGCGGCGATCGAGTTCACCGGCTAGGGCGACCCCGTCCATCAGGAGGGCGGGCGGGGCCCGGGAGGGACCTTCCCGCCGTACCCCGGCCGCCGTTGCTCCGTGCGAGGGGCCCGGTGTCGCGCTTCGTGCGCGGCACCGGGCCCCTCGTGTGTTCCGCGCGCCGGTCAGGCCCGCTGTCTGTTGCCCTTGAGCGCGGCCCAGACCATGTCTCCGACGCCGACGACGGCGACGGCGCCGATCAGCTGGAGCAGGTGCCGGGTCCAGTCGATGCCCCGGGTGTCGTTGACTCCGATCCAGGTCGCGACCGCGTTGCCGAGCACGCTGCCGAGCATGCCGAACACGATCGTCAACCACAGCGGGATCTGCTGCTTCCCGGGCAGGATCGCCTTCGCGATCAGACCGAGGACGAGTCCCACGATGATCGCCCACAACCAACTCATCGCCGCCTCCTTGTACGCATGTGCGCCCAGTCTCGGCCCATCGACCGTACGGCGCACGTCGGACGGCGGCGTACGTGCCCCGGCCTCGTCGGCGCCACCGGGCGGGCGTACGGTGGAACGAGGTCCGGACCGGGGAGCGTCCGGCACGACCGGTAGGTGGTGAACGGCGATGCCGAAGCGTGGTGGGGCCGAGGTCTTCCGGATCACGGGGGCCCGGCAGGGCCTCGCCGAGGACGTGCGGAAGCGACAGCGACGCTACGTGATCTCGATGAGCGTCCGGACGCTCTCCGTGATCGCGGCGACCGTCCTGTGGAACGTGGAGCGCCACGTGGCCGTCGTGGCCCTGGTGCTGGGCGCCGTACTCCCCTACATCGCCGTGGTGATCGCCAATGCGGGCCGGGAGACGGCCCCGTCCCTTCCCTCCACTTTCGTCGCGCCCCCGGTACGCCCCGCACTGGGCGCCGGAGAGCCGCTGGAGGGGGCCGAAGCCCGTCGACCATGAGGGCGAACCCCTGACCGTCAGGCCCGAACCGCTCACGCGAAGTGACCGAAAAGCTCAAGAAAAGCTCAGATCAATCATGAGGTTCCAGTGCACCGCACCCCATGTGCCGTGACATACTGCCTACGCGCTCCGCATCCCCCGTCGGAGCGACGGACCGATGCCGGGCAGCTCCCCCCGTGGCTGCTCGGCATCGCCCTTGCTGGACAATGATCCGGTGATCAACGGTCCCGTGAGCGAAGAAAATCCGATCTGTTCCGCGAAGGGGTGCCGCGCCGACGCCGTCTGGGTCCTGGCGTGGAACAACCCCAAGGTGCACGCCCCGGAACGGCGCAAGACCTGGCTGGCGTGCGAGGAACACCGCGAGCACCTCTCCCAGTTCCTGGGCGTGCGGGGCTTCCTCAAGGACGTGGTCCTGCTGGACGACTGGGAGTCCGAGGACCGGCCTTCCTAGGAATCGGGCGCTTCCCCCCCTTTCCGGGCTTCAGCCGCCGATCGCCGACATCGGGCGCTCCGGCTGGAGGAAGTCCGGGTCGTCGAGGCCCGAGCCCGCCTTCTTGCCCCACATGGCCTTCTTCCAGATCTCCGCGACCGTGGCGTCGGGGGCGTCGGAGCGGAGCGCGGCCCGCAGGTCCGTCTCCTCGGTGGCGAAGAGGCAGGTGCGCACCTGCCCGTCGGCGGTGAGCCGGGTGCGGTCACAGGCACGGCAGAACGGGCGGGTGACGGAGGCGATGACGCCGACCGTGTGCGGTCCGCCGTCGACCACCCAGCGCTCGGCGGGGGCCGATCCGCGCTCCTCCGAGGCCTCGGACGTCAGGACGAAGCGGGTGCGCAGGGACTCCAGGATGTCCCCGGCGGTGATCATGCCCTCGCGCTTCCAGCCGTGCTGGGCGTCCAGGGGCATCTGCTCGATGAAGCGGAGCTCGTACCCCTCCCGGATCGCCCAGGACAGCAGTTCGGGGGCCTCGTCGGCATTGAGCCCGGGCATCAGGACGGCATTGACCTTCACCGGAGTGAGGCCGGCCTCCCGGGCTGCTGCCATGCCGTCCAGCACGTCCTGGTGCCGGTCCCGCCGGGTGAGGGTCTTGAAGACCTCGGGCCGGAGGGTGTCGAGGGAGACGTTGACCCGGTCGAGGCCGGCGGCCTTGAGGGCCGCGGCGGTGCGTCGGAGACCGATGCCGTTGGTGGTGAGGGACATCCGCGGGCGGGACTCCAGGGCGGAGCAGCGCTCGACGATTCCGACGAGGCCGGGGCGGAGCAGTGGCTCGCCACCGGTGAAGCGGACCTCGGTGACGCCGAGGTCGGTGGTGGCGATGCGGATCAGCCGGACGATCTCGTCGTCGGTGAGGAGGTCCGGCTTGGCGAGCCACTGGAGCCCCTCTTCCGGCATGCAGTAGGTGCACCGCAGGTTGCACCGGTCGGTGAGCGAGACGCGCAGGTCAGTGGCCACACGGCCGTAGGTGTCGATGAGCACTGTGGGCCCCCTCCCTGGATTCCGGATGCCTGTGGTCCGAGCCTACGCGAGCGGACCGACAACGAGCAGGGCAGATTGTCACGAGGACCGACGCGGCCGCGTCGTAGAACCATACGACGCGGCCGGCGGGGCACGGCGGAGCTCAGGTGGTTCAGTGCGCTCCGACTCCGGTGAGGGACTTGACCTCCAGTTCCGCGTACTTGCCCTTGTCCGGCTCCTCCTTGGAGAGGATCGAACCGAGCCAGCCGAGCAGGAAGCCGAGCGGGATGGAGACGAGGCCGGGGTTCTCCAGCGGGAACCAGTGGAAGTCCACCGTCTTGAACATCGCCGTGGGCTTGCCGGAGACCACGGGCGAGAAGAGCACCAGGACGACGGCGGAGACCAGACCGCCGTAGATCGACCAGAGCGCACCCTGAGTGGTGAACCTCTTCCAGAAGAGGGAGTAGAGGAGCGTGGGCAGGTTGGCCGAGGCCGCGACGGCGAAGGCGAGGGCGACCAGGCCGGCGACGTTGAGGTCGCGGGCGAGGGCGCCCAGCGCGATGGAGACGATGCCGATGAAGACGGTCGCCCAGCGGGCGGCCTTGACCTCCTCCTCCTCGGTGGCCTTTCCGCGCCTGATCACATTGGCGTAGATGTCGTGGGCGAAGGACGAGGAGGAGGCGAGGGTCAATCCGGCGACGACGGCGAGGATGGTCGCGAAGGCGACGGCGGAGATGACGGCGAGCAGGATCGCGCCGCCGGTGGAGTCGGCGCCGCCGCCGATCTCCAGGGCCGCGAGCGGGGCAGCGGTGTTGCCCGCCTTGTTGGAGGCGATGATGTCGCCGTTCTTGAGGAGGGCGGCGGCACCGAAGCCGAGGACGATCGTCATCAGGTAGAAGGCGCCGATGATGCCGATGGCCCAGTTGACCGACTTGCGGGCGGCCTTGGCGGTCGGCACCGTGTAGAAGCGGATGAGGATGTGGGGCAGGCCGGCCGTGCCGAGGACGAGCGCGATGCCGAGCGAGAGGAAGTCCAGCTTGGAGGTGGCGGTCGCGCCGTACTTGAGGCCGGGCTCCAGGAACGCCCCGCCCTTGCCGCTGTTGGTCGCCGCGGCGCCGAGCAGTTCCGAGACGTTGAAGTGGAACTTGAGCAGGATGAGGAAGGTGATCAGGAGCGTGCCCGCGATGAGCAGGACGGCCTTGACCATCTGCACCCAGGTGGTGCCCTTCATGCCGCCGATGGTCACGTAGACGATCATCAAGAGCCCGACCAGGGCGACGATCGCGACCTTGCCGCCGTCACTGGTGATGCCGAGCAGGAGCGAGACCAGGACGCCCGCACCCGCCATCTGGGCGAGCAGGTAGAAGATCGAGACGACGATCGTCGAGGTGCCGGCGGCGGTGCGGACGGGACGCTGGCGCATCCGGTAGGCGAGGACGTCGCCCATGGTGAACCGGCCGGAGTTGCGCAGTGGTTCGGCGACCAGGAGCAGGGCGACGAGCCAAGCGACGAGGAAGCCGATCGAGTAGAGGAAGCCGTCGTACCCGAAGAGGGCGATGGCCCCGGCGATGCCGAGGAAGGACGCGGCGGACATGTAGTCGCCGGAGATCGCCAGACCGTTCTGGAAGCCGGTGAACTGGCGTCCGCCGGCGTAGAAGTCGGCGGCGCTGCGGGTCTGGCGGCCGGCCCAGACGGTGATGCCCAGGGTCGCGAGGACGAAGGCGCCGAAGAGGGCGATGATCAGGGTGCGGTGCTCGGCGGTGGCGTTGCCCGCCGCAAACAGGACGGGGGTGTTCATGCGTCGCCCTCCATGCGGTTCCTGATGGCGTCGGCCCGGGGGTCGAGCCGGTTCGCCGCGTGCCGGGAGTAGAGCCAGGCGATGAGGAAGGTGGTGAGGAACTGGCCGAGGCCGAGGACGAGCGCCACGTTGACGTTGCCGAAGACCCGGGTCCCCATGAAGCCGCCCGCGTAGTTGGAGAGCAGCACGTAGAGCAGGTACCAGGCGATGAAGGCGATCGTCAGGGGGAAGGCGAACGAACGGTAAGTACGGCGCAGTTCGGTGAATTCCGCGCTTTCCTGCACGGTGACGAACTCCTCCGTCGTGGGCCGGACGGAACCGGTGTCGACGTCCGTGCCGTTTCTGGGTGGCGGCGGTGCTTCGGTAGCCACGGATTCTCCTCGTGACGCGGGGGCGGGCGACATGGTCAAGGGGTCCTCACCAGGGGTGCGGGAATCGGGGCTCCGGGCGGAGCCCCTCCCCTGCCCAACGGCACGGAGGCGGAAGCGAAGCGGTTCACACGGGGGATTTCTTCGAACAGATCTTCATGAAGTCTTCTCAACTCATTGAAGCTTCGGGAAGATCAGCGATAGCTTCACTCGTCATGCACCTGTCCGCGCGCAAACCCGCGCGCGGACAGTACATACGGATGATGTGGAGAACCCATGGCTCATCTGGGATCGAGGCGCGGCCGAGCTCTTGCTCTGCCTGCTGGTCTCGTGCTCACGGCCTCGCTCGGCTTCCTTCCCTCCGGCGCCGCCTCCGCCGCGGAACTGAGTGACGCTCCGACGGTCGCCACCGAGGCGACCAACGGCCCCAAGCTCTCGTACGTCGTCAACGTCGCGGGGGGTCGCTGGACCGCCGCTTCGGTGAAGAAGGCGATTGCCGCGGCCGGCGGCGAAGTGGTCATCTCGTACGACCAGATAGGCGTGATAGTCGTCCACTCGCAGAACCCCGAGTTCGCGAAGACGATCCGCCAGGCGCGCGGTGTGGTGTCGGCCGGTGCGACCCGCCACGCCCCGCTCTCCGTCCAGTCCGACGACTCCGTCGACGAGGGCGCGCAGACGCTGTCCGCGGCCGAGGCCAAGGCCGCCGCCGAGGCCGCCTCCGACGACCAGGACCCGTTCGAGCCCCTCCAGTGGGACCTGCCGGCCATCAAGGCCGACAAGGCCCACCAGAAGACGCTCGGCAGCGAGCGCGTCACCGTCGGTGTCATCGACACCGGCGTCGACGACACCCACCCGGACCTGGCGCCGAACTTCAACGCCGCCGCCTCGGCCAACTGCGTCTCCGGCAAGCCGGACACCACCGCCGGCTCGTGGCGCCCGATGGAGGGCGAGAGCGACCACGGCACGCACGTCGCCGGCACGATCGCCGCCGCCAAGAACGGCATCGGCATCACCGGCATCGCGCCCGGCGTGAAGGTCGCGGGCATCAAGGTCTCGACCCCGGACGGCTACTTCTACACCGAGGCCGTGGTCTGCGGCTTCGTGTGGGCGGCCGAGCACGGCGTCGACGTCACGAACAACAGCTACTACACCGACCCCTGGATGTTCGCCTGCAAGACCGACGAGGACCAGAAGGCCCTCATCGAGGCGGTCACCCGGGCGACCCGCTACGCGGAGAAGAAGGGCACGGTCAACGTCGCCGCGGCCGGCAACTCCAGGTTCGACCTGGCGGCCGACACGATCACCGACACCAGCAGCCCGAACGACTCCACCCCGGGCACCCGTGACATCAACCCGCGGGAGTGCTTCGACTACCCGGCGATGCTGCCGGGCGTGGTGACGGTCTCCGCGACCGGCGCCAAGGACCTGAAGGCGTCGTACTCCAACTACGGCCTCGGCGTGATCGACGTCGCCGCGCCCGGTGGCGACCGCACCGAGTACCAGACGCCGGACGCCCCGGCGGTCAACGGCCGCATCCTGTCGACCACGGTCAACGGCGGCTACAACTACAAGGCCGGTACGTCGATGGCCTCGCCGCACGCTGCCGGCGTGCTGGCGCTGCTCAAGTCGACGCACCCCCACGCGAGCCCGGCGGCGCTGAAGGCGCTGCTGTACGCGCAGGCCGACGAGCACGCCTGCACCAACCCGTACGACATCAACGGCGACGGCACCGTCGACGCCGTCTGTGAGGGCGGCAAGCACAAGAACGGCTTCTACGGCGCCGGCATGGTCGACGCCCTGGACGCGGTGAAGTAAGCAGTACGGCAGTGGGGAGGGCCCCGGTGTGGTGCGCCACACCGGGGCCCTCCGCACGGCATCCGGTGCGATAGTGACCCCCATGGACGAGGGCATGGACAACGGGGTGCGCACCGGTACGGAGTTGCTGTGGTCGGCCCTCGGCGGCGATCCCGCCCACGTCGACCGGGTGGAGTACGGCGGTGTCTCCGGGCTGCTGCCCGCACGGCTGCCCGTGATGGACCTGGCCAGGGCGACCGTTGCGGTCTGTGCGCTCGCCGCGGTGGAGCACGCGGGGCTTCCGGGGCCGGTGCGGATCGACGACGGCGCCGTCGCCACGGCCTTCGTGAGCGAGCGCCACCTGCGGGTCGACGGACGGGCCCCGGTCACCTTCGCGCCGCTCTCCCGCTTCTGGCGGGCCGCCGACGGATGGGTCCGCACCCACGCCAACTACCCGCACCACAAAGCGGCGTTGCTCACCGCGCTGGACGTCACCGACTCCGTCGAGGCCGTCGAGGCCGTCGCGGAGGCGATCGGGGGGCGGCGGGCCGTCGAGGTCGAGACGGCGGTGTACGCGGCCGGGGGGCTGGCCGTCGCCCTGCGCACGCCCGAGGAGTGGGCGACGGGCGAGCAGGGGCGGGAGGTCGCGGCACGGCCGCTGTTGACGCGGGAACGGCTCGACGGGGCCGCGCCCCGGCGGCGCACCGGCCCGCTGCGGGTCCTGGACCTCACCAGGGTGATCGCCGGTCCCGTCGCGACCCGGTCGCTGGCGCTGCTCGGCGCCGACGTCTTGCGGATCGACCCGCCGGGCAGGCCCGAACTGCCGGACCAGCACGCCGATGCGGACGTCGGGAAGCGGACCGCGGCCCTGGATCTGGACCGGCCGTCGGACCGGCGGACCTTCGACGGACTCCTCGACGCGGCCGACGTCCTGGTGACCGGCTACCGGCCGGGCGCGCTCGACCGCTTCGACCTGGAGCGGCCGGGATTGGTGACCGCCCGGCTCTCCGCCTGGGGCGACTACGGCCCGTGGGGCAACCGGCGCGGCTTCGACTCGCTGGTGCAGGTGGCGACGGGCATCGCGGTGACGGAGGGCTCGGCCGAAGAGCCCGGGACGCTGCCCGCCCAGGCCCTGGACCACGGCACGGGCTATCTGCTCGCAGCGGCGGTCCTGCGGTCGCTGACCGAGCAGGAACGGGACGGCGGGAGCCGGCTGGTACGGCTGGCACTGGCGCAGACGGGGCACTGGCTGACCCACGCCCTGCCGCGGTACGAGCCCGAGCGGCACCTCACGGAGTCGGAGGGACCGCTCGGGCGCCTCCGGCACGCCCTGTCACCGGTGTCGTACGAAGGCGGCCCCTCCTCCTGGACGCGCCCCCCGGGCCTCGCGGGGGCCGATGCGCCGGAGTGGTCGGGGGCCTGACGGCCGTGCCGGTCGGTCCCGGTCCGGGGCGCCGAGGATGCCCCGCCCGCCCCGGTCCTGCGGCGCGGGCGGGTGGACGTCCGCGTGACGGACGGCGCCGGGCTACGGCTTGACCAGGACCTTCAGGGCCGTGCGGTCGTCCATGGCCCGGTAGCCGTCGGGGACGCCCTCGATGTCGACCGTCAGGTCGAAGACCGGGGACGGGTCGATGGTGCCGGACAGGACGTCCGGGAGGAGTTCCGGGATGTACGCCCGCACCGGCGCGACGCCGCCGCGCAGGGCGATGTTCCGGTCGAACATGACGGACAGGTCGAGGCCGGTGCCGCTGCCGTGCGGGACGCCGACGTAACCGATCGAGCCCCCGTCGCGGGTGATCGCGACCGCGGTGCGCATCGACTGCTCGGTGCCGACGGCCTCGATCACGCCGTGGGCGCCTTGGCCGCCGGTGAGTTCGCGGACGGCGGCCTCGGCAGCCTCGCCGCGCTCGGCGACGACGTCGGTGGCGCCGAAGGCGCGGGCGATGTCCGTGCGGGCGGTGTGCCGACCGAGCGCGATGATCCGCTCGGCCCCGAGCCGCTTGGCGGCGAGGACGCCACAGAGGCCGACGGCGCCGTCGCCGACGACGGCGACCGTGGAGCCGGGCTTCACCCCGGCGCCGAGGGCGGCGTGGTGGCCGGTGCCCAGGACGTCGGAGAGGGCGAGCAGTGCGGTCAGGAGCCGGTCGTCGGAGGCCGCCTCGGCGGGGAGCTTGACGAGGGTTCCGTCGGCGAAGGGGACGCGCACCGCCTCGCCCTGGCCGCCGTCGGAGCCGACCGAGCCCCAGAAGCCGCCGCGCGGGCAGGAGGTCTGGAGGCCCTCCGCGCAGTACTCGCAGGTGCCGTCGGACCAGACGAAGGGGGCGACGACGAGGTCGCCGGCGGCGAAGCCGGTGACCTCGGAGCCGACCGCCTCGACGATGCCGAGGAACTCGTGGCCGATGCGCTGGCCGGGCTGTCGGGCGGCCTCGCCGCGGTAGGCCCAGAGGTCGCTGCCGCAGATGCAGGCACGCAGGACGCGCAGGACGACGTCCGTGGAGTCCCGGATCACCGGGTCGGGCACGTTCTCCACGCGCATGTCGAACGGGGCGTGGATGGTGGTGGCGCGCATGGGGGAGGCGGTCCTTGCTGTCAGGCGGTCATACGACGTTCACCGTACATCGCGCAGCCCTCCGACCGTCAGCAGGTACTGCGCCGCCACGTAGGTCAGCATGACCCAGAAGGCGGGGGCCGGGAGCTGGGGCCAGTCGGCGACGCCGGTGGCGATGAGGGTGTCGGACAACAGGAACAGGGTGCCGCCCAGGCCGGCCAGGAGTCCGAGCGCGCCGGCGCGGTAGGCCATTGCGGTGAGCAGGAGCGAGTAGCCGGCGACGGGGATCCGGAGCTCGGCGGGGAGGTCGGGCCAGAGGAGGGCGACGGTGGCGACGAGGACGACTCCGTACAGGGCGCCGAGCGCCGGGGACGTGCGTCCCCGACCGAAGAGGACGAGGTAGCAGACGTGTCCGGCGGCGAAGGAGCCCATGCCGACGAGGAAGGCCCAGTCCGCGTCGGAGAGCAGGAAGACGTCGCCGCCCCAGCCGAACAGGAGCGCGGCGACCAGCGGCCCGGGGGCACTGCGGGTGAGGGCGTACCCGGCGAGGAGGGGCATCAGGAGCGGCTTGGCGATCTGGTGGCCGAGCTCGGCCCCGGCGAGCAGGGAGACCAGGTCGACGACGGCCGCGAGACCGAAGGCGGCGAGCAGGGCGCGGGAGGCGGCGGGCGGGAGGGTGCGGTCGGTGGCGGTGGCGGTGGTCACGCGGCGGCCTCCGGGGCGGTGGGGAGGACGGCCTCCGGGGTCGCGGGGGCGACCTCCGGGGCCTGGGGGGCGGAGGGCTGCCAGCCGGGCCCGCGGAAGACCCGTCCGGCCCGTTCGCGCCAGCCGTGCGCGGCCCGGAGGTCGCGGGCGATGGAGGCGTACTCGTGGGTGGCGACGCGCAGCGGGTTGTAGGTCTCGATGTTCTTGGTGAGCCCGTAGACGGGCCGCTCCGTCTCCGCCACCCAGGACCCGAACATCCGGTCCCAGAGGATGAGGATGCCGCCGAAGTTCCGGTCCAGGTAGCCGCCCTGGGAGGCGTGGTGGACGCGGTGGTGCGAGGGGGTGTTGAGGACGTACTCGAAGGGGCGGGGCAGCTTGTCGACCCGCTCGGTGTGGATCCAGAACTGGTAGACGAGGTTCACCGAGTAGCAGAAGGCGAGCGCCGCCGGGTGCACGCCGAGGGCGATCATCGGCAGGTAGAACGGCCAGGAGGTCACGCTGGTCCACGGCTGGCGCAGGGCGGTGGTGAGGTTGAACTTCCGGCTGCTGTGGTGGACGACGTGACAGGCCCAGAGGATGCGGATGACGTGGTGCCCGCGGTGCTGCCAGTAGTAGAAGAAGTCCTGCGCGAGCAGCATGAGCGGGATCGTCCACCACAGGACGGGGACGCGGAGCGGAGTCAGTTCGTAGACGGCGGTGTAGATCGCGACCACGGGGATCTTCCACAGCGCGTCGAAGGCGAGGCTCCCCAGCCCCATGCCGACGCTGGTGGCGGCGTCCTTGGCCTCGTACCCGACGGCGTCCTCGTCGGGATGGATGCGGTGGCTGACCATCTCCACGACGGTGAGCAGGACGAACGCCGGTATGGACCAGAGCACGACATCGGGCAGGTTCGGCATGCCGTTGACGGTAGAGGCGCGGACCGGAGGAGGGCTAGACGTTGTTACCAACAAGTATGCGAGACGGCTTGTCAGCAAGCTTTGGCACCTTCCGACAAGCAGGGGAGTCCTCCGGGCCGCGTTTCGCGGGTCCCGCACCGCCCTCCGGACGGGCGGGGAGCCGTTTTCGGAGCGCTCGCTAGACGCCCGCCGCCCCCAGCAGGGACCCCGCGCCGTAGGTGACCGCCATCGCCAGCGCACCGCCGCAGACGTTCCGGAGGACGGCGCGGCCGGCCGGAGCCGCACCCAGTCGGGCGGACCACCAACCGGTGAGGGCGAGGGCCGCGAGGACGGACAGCACGGTGATCCAGAGGCGGGCCGAGGCCGGGGGCAGGACGATCGCGAGGAGCGGGAGCAGGGCTCCGACGGTGAAGGCGAGGAAGCTGGCACCGGCCGCGTGCCAGGGATTGGTCAGGGCATCGGGGTCGATGCCCAGTTCCACCCGTGCGTGGGCGCGGAGCGCATCGCGGGCGGTGAGTTGCTCGGCGGCCTCCCGGGCCACGTCCCGGGAGAGGCCGCGGGCCTCGAGCAGCCCGGTCAGTTCGGCGAGTTCGGCCTCCGGTTGTTCGCGCAGTTCGCGCTTCTCCTGGGCGAGCGCGGCCTTCTCCGAGTCGCGCTGGCTGGAGACCGAGACGTACTCCCCCGCGGCCATCGACATCGAGCCGGCGAGCAACCCGGAGAGGCCGGCGGTGAGCAGGGCGGCCTGGGACGTGGTGGCACCGGCGACGCCGACGACGAGGCCGGCGGTGGAGACGACGCCGTCGTTGGCTCCGAGCACGGCCGCCCGGAGCCAGTTGAGACGGGAGCCGAGGCCGCCACCGTGGGCCTCGTCGTGTGCGGGGGGTTCGGTCACGTCAGGAGGGTCGCACCCGACGGCTCACCAGACGCGGACCGACCCGCCCGGAGCGAAGGCCGGACTGGTGGCGCCCTCGGGGACCTCCTTCAAGGGCTGGGCGATCTCCTCGACGGCGGGGCCGTGGACGGCGGCCAGGCGGTCGAGGAACTCGCGGTCGAAGCCGTAGACCCGGGCGGCGTTCCCGCCGACCATGGCGGCGACCTCGTCCTCGGGCAGTCCCGCGTAGGCGATGCGCAGCCCTTCGCGGGAGTACGGGGTGGTGCCCTCGTCGTGCGGGTAGTCGCTGCCCCACATGATCTTGTCGAGGCCGATCCGGTCGCGCAGCGGCACCTCGTGGGGGCGCATGAAGCTGGCGCCGACGAAGCAGTTGTCGCGCCAGACCTCGCTGGGGCCCTTGCCCATGGAGTCCGCGAGCCCCGTGCCGAACTTGGACTCGGCGGTGGCGGCCCGGGAGGCCGCGGTGACCAGTCGCCCGTGGTAGTAGTCCAGCATGTCCAGGATCCCGGGGATCCAGCCCGAGCCCTGTTCCGTCAGGACGAGCCGCAGGCCCGGGTGGCGGCGGAACGCTCCGCCGAAGACCAGGTGCCACAGCGCCCGGTGGGAGAACCACGTGGTCTCCACCATGAAGACGGCGCGGGCCGCGGGTTCGTCACCGAGCGGGGGCGAGGCCGAGCCGCCGTGGTGGTTCACCGGCACGTCGAGCTCCGCGCAGACCGCCCAGAGCGGGTCGTAGGACCGGGAGTACAGTTCGGGCACCCCGGAGCCCGGTGGCGCGCCGGGCAGCAGGATGCCGCCGGTCAGCCCGGCCTCCTTGGTGCGGCGCACCTCCCGCACCGCCTCCTCCACGTCGTTCAGGAGGATCTGGGCCACGCCCGCCCTGCGGCCCGGCGCCTCCGCGCAGAAGTCGGCCAGCCAGCGGTTGTGGGCGCGCAGTCCGGCCCAGCGGAGCTCGTACTCCTCGCGGGTCGGTGCGGGGGCCGTCAGCGAGGCGGACGGGAAGAACGGCGGGATGGTGTTCGGGAAGACGACCTCGGCGACGATCCCGTCGGCCTCCAGCTCGCGCAGCCGGCGCTCGGAGTTCCAGTTGCGGTCCGCGGTGTCGGCGAGGAGGTCCTGGTACGGGTTGACGTAGCCGGCCGCCCAGGCGTCGAAGGCGTCGTGGTGCTTGCCCTCCAGGTACGGCCGGTAGTCGAGGAGGTCGGCGCCCGCGTGGCAGTCGGCGGAGACGACGGTGTACCGGTCCGGCTGTTCGCCGGCCCGTTCCTCCTCGCGCGCCGGTGCGCCGTCGCTCCGCTCGCCGTTCACCGGTCCGCTCCGACGACCGGGAAGTCGTGGTCGGTGAGCCAGTGCCGGCCGACCCGGCGCGAGCGGTCCCAGGACGCCTCGACGGCGGTCTGGTCGACGGGCTGGCCGAGGTCGGCGGGGACGGGGCCGATCCGGCGGGCCAGGGGGGCCAGCGCGGGGAGGTCGAACCCGAAGACCTCGGCGGCTGCGAGACCGAGCATCCGACGGGTCTCCTCGACCGGGATGTCGTGGAAGGTCTTCCGGAGCCATGCGCGCGTGTCGGGCCAGGTGCCTTCCGGATGGGGGAAGTCCGAGCCCCACAGGATGTTGTCGACGCCGATCTCGTAGCGCTGGGCGAGCTCGCGCCGCTTGGTGTTGGTGGCGCAGACGAAGACCTGCCGGTCCAGGTACTCGCTCGGAGGTCGCTTCAGCTCCGCGAACGGGGACAGCTTCTTCCCCCCGTGGGCGCCGAGGTAGAGCCGGTCCATGAACCAGAGCAGGTTCGGCAGCCACCAACATCCCGATTCGGCGATCCCGAACCGCAGGCCGGGATGGCGCTCGAAGGCTCCCGACCAGAGCAGGAACCACAGCGGCCTGGCCGGCCACCAGGTGACCTCGGAGACGTAGATGCCGAGGTGGTCGCCGTACTCCTCGCGCGGCGCCGCGCCGGAGTGGGTGACCACCGGCATGCCGGTCTCGGCGGCCGCCGCCCACACCGGGTCGTAGCAACGGTCGTGGTAGGGGGCCCTGTCCACCCACATGGAGGGGATCATGAGCGCGCCGAGCCCGGACTCCTTGGCGCGGTGGACCTCGGCGACGACCTCGCGGACGTCGGCCGTGACGGGGAGGAGGGCGACCCCGCAGTGCCGGAGCGGGTTCGCGGAGACGAACTCCGCGAGCCACCGGTTGTGCGCCCGTGCGCCGGCCATGCCGAGCTCCGGGTCCTGGTCGCCGGAGAGACCGAGGCCGACGCCGAAGGGCGCTGCGGTCCGGCTGTCGACGGCGTCCGCGTCGGGGAAGACGACCTCGGCGGCCACCCCGTCGCCGTCGAGCTCCTTGATGCGCCGGGCGGCGTCCCAACCGCCGCGCAGGCCCTCCTCGTTGTCGCTGAACCACTTGTCGGCGAAGGCCTCGTTGCGCACCCCGAGCCGGGTCATGGCTTCCTGACGGGCCTGTCGTCCCGCCAGGAAGTCGTCGAAGTCCCGGTGGAACCGGCGGTCGAGATAGGGCCGGTACTCCTCGGTGGGCAGCCCGGCGTGGCAGTCGGAGGAGATGATCAGGTACGGGTCCTCGTGGCTCATGGCGAAGCCCTTCAGTCGCGTCCGTCGAGGATGAAGCCCTCCAGGTAGGAGGGGTTGGTGCGGTCGAGCATCGAGCGGGAGCGCGCCCTGATCTGACGGTCGCTGTGCTCGCTCGCCGGCAGCATCCAGAAGCGGTCGGCGCGGATGCCGTCGACGACGTGCGCGGCGACCTCTTCGACCGGGGTGAAGGCCACCTCGCGACCGGCCTCCTTCATGGCCGCCTCCCACTGGGCGAGGCTGCGGTACGGGGTCCTGCGCGGCCGCTGCTTGGCGTACCGCTCGGGCCGGTTGCGGTGCGACTCCCACAGCCCGGTGCGGAGCATGTGCGGGCCCGGGAAGAGGACCGAGGCGCCGACCGGTGCGCGCTCCGCCCTGAGGTGGGCGTAGAGGGACTCGGTCATGGTGACGACGGCCGCCTTGGTGACCGCGTACACGGAGGCGGTGGGCAGCGGGGCGATCCCCCCGTCGCCGGAGGAGGTGTTGACGACGTGGCCGGGTTCGCCGCCGGCGAGCATGCGGGGGACGAAGGCCTGGACGCCGTGGAAGACGCCCCAGACGTTGACGGAGAAGGCCCACTTCCAGTCGTTGGGCTCGTGCTCCCACATGCGCCCCTCGGCACCGGAACCGACGCCCGCGTTGTTGCAGAGGACGTGGACGGCGCCGAAGGCGTCGTACGCGGCGTCGGCGAAGGACCGGACCGCCTCGGGGTCGGAGACGTCGACCGTCCGGGCGAGGACCTGCGCCCCGCCCGTCGCCAGCTCGTCGGCCGCCGCCTCCAGGGCGTCCCGCTCGACGTCCCCGAGCACGACGGCGAGGCCCTCGGCGGCGAAGCGGCGGGCCATCGCGAGCCCGATGCCGCTCGCCGCGCCGGTGACGACGGCGACCTGCCCCTCACGCAGCTCCATCGGAGACCTCCGTTCGGGCACCCGTGTCGGGCGGTGCGTCGAAGACCTGCATCGGGTCGTCGTACCGCTGGTGGACGTAGGGCAGCAGGGCCCGGGCCGAGACCCGCTCGGCGACCGTGCCCTTCTGGTCGGTGGTCTTCTCGCCGATCGTGATCTCGACGAGCCGGCGCACCGGGAGGTCGGCGACCGGGTCGTACATGGATTCGCGCAGGACCACGTCGCCGGTGACCCGCTCCAGCTTCCGCACCCTCTCGTTGCGGACGCAGTGGACGAGGACGGGGTCGGCGTCGAAGCCGGCGCCCTCCACTCCCGGAAGGAACTTGAAGTAGAAGTCGGTCTTCTCCACCGGTTCCGGCAACGGCAGCGGACCGGAGACGGCACCCCGCACCTCCACGAACGCGATGCCGTGCCGGGCGAGGGCGGCGCGCACCACGAGCCCGTCGCGCCCGACCGTCACCTCGCCCAGCTTCTTCGGTTCGCCGAAGACCTCGCGCCCTCCGGTCAGGGCCCGCTCGTGGGTCATCGGCATGACCAGCGGGTACCAGCCCTCCCGGTCGCCGTGGGCGGCGGCGACGGCGACCGAGCCGGCGCCGAGGGGGTGGCCGGGCAGGTCGACCTTGCTGATGGTGGCGCGCACGAGGGGGTGCGCGGTGGGCTTCAGCGGCGGCGGCAGGACCGCCGCCACGACGTCCGGGTCGGTCTCCCAGACGGCGACCACACCGGTGGACCAGATGTCGGGGAGCCTCGCGGACCGCTCGCGGGCCGCCGCCGCCTCGGCCTCGCTGCGCGCCCCGTACCGTACTCGTGCCATGACGTACCGCCCTTCGGGATCGTCGGCCTGTAACACAGTTACACGATGGCGGCGCAGGGTAAAGAGGCGTGCACACAGAGGAGTTGGGGAACCGATGACACGCTCCGCACTGTCCCGGGACGAGGTCCTGGACGCCGCGGCGGCCCTGGTGAGGGAGCACGGCCCGGACGCCCTGACCATGCGTCGGCTCGCAGCCGAGCTCGGCACCGCGGTCACCTCGATCTACTGGCACGTCGGCAACCGCGAGTCGCTCCTCGACGCGCTCGTCAACCGCACGATCGCCGACCTCGGCACGATCAGCCCCCGAGGGGCGACCCCGGCCGAGCGGATCGTCTCGGTCGCCCGTGCGCTGCGCCGCTCCTTGCGCGCCCGCCCGCACCTGGTGGCGATGGTCCACGAGCGGGGACTGACCGAGCGGATGTTCCTGCCGGCCCGGCGCGCCCTGGTCCACGAGGCGCACGCGGCGGGGCTGCGCGGGGCGGACGCCGCCCGTGCGGTCCACGCCGTGCAGTTCCAGGTCGTCGGGCACGTCCTGGTGGAGCGCAACCGCGAGCGGGCGCCGGCCCGGTCCCCCGTCGAGGAGGAGCCGTGGCAGGCAGGGGGCGTGGAGGACGACACCCTCGCCCGCGCGCTGGCCGCACCGATCGACTCCGAGCAGCTCTTCGAGGACTCCGTCCGGGCCCTGGTGGCCGGGCTGCTCGCCGGCGCCGCCGGGCACCCCGGGGAAGCGCCGACCGTCCGCGGCGGCGACGGTGCCCGGGACGCCGGGGAGGGTCCTGTCGGCCGCGGGCCGTATTCTCAATGACCATGCTTGAGGACCGCACGACAGCAGGGCCGTGGCCGACCGCCTACCCACCGGGGTACGCGGTCGTCGACGTGGAGACCACCGGACTCGCCCGCGACGACCGGATAGTGTCGGCTGCCGTCTACCGGCTGGACGCGCGGGGGAACGTCGAGGACCACTGGTACACCCTCGTCAACCCCGAGCGCGACCCCGGGCCGGTGTGGATCCACGGCCTGACCAGCGACGTCCTGGAGGGCGCACCGCTCTTCCCGGAGATCGCGGCGGAGTTCGCCGCACGGCTGGACGGACGGGTGCTGGTCGCACACAACGCGATGTTCGACTGGCAGATGATCGCCCGGGAGTACGCGCGCGCACGGTCCGCGGCGCCCGTGCGCCAGCGGCTGTGCACGATCGCCCTCGCCAAGGAGCTGTCGCTGCCGCTGCCCAACCACAAGCTGGAGTCGCTGGCCGCGCACTTCGGCGTCGTGCAGCAGCGCGCGCACCATGCGCTCGACGACGCCCGGGTGCTCGCCGAAGCGTTCCGCCCCAGCCTGCACGCGGCGGCCGAGCGCAACGTGCGGCTGCCGCTCCTGGAGTGCCGGCCGCTGACGGAATGGGCCTCGTCGTCCGGGGGTTCGCAGGTCGGCCGGCAGCCGGCCTACCGGGCGGGCAGCTGGCGCCCCGCGCGGAAGCGTCCGGCGTGCCCGTACCCCAACCCCGGACGGTACGAGGCGGACAAGCCGCTCAAGCAGGGCATGCGGGTGGCCTTCTCCGGCGACACCTCCGTGGACCGCGAGCTCCTGGAGGACCGCACCGTCGAAGCCGGCCTCCACGTCGCCACCAGCGTCTCCCGGCTGACCAGTCTGCTCGTCAGCAACGACCCCGACGCCGCCACCTCCAAAACGGTGCGGGCGAAGTCGTTCGGCACGCCGATCGTCGACGAAGCGGCCTACGCGCAGCTGCTGCGGGACGTGGACCCGGCAGACGGGTGACGCCCCCGGCCCGGCGGGCGCGCCGTGCTGCGCACGCACGCCGGGCGCTCCACCCTGTGGCGCATGGCACGTTGTGAGGTCTGCGGAAACGATTACGGCATGTCCTTCGAGGTGCACGCGCAGGGCGCGGTGCACGTCTTCGACTGCTTCGCCTGCGCCATTCACCGCATGGCGCCCATCTGCGAGCACTGCCGGGTCCAGATCATCGGGCAGGGCGTCGAGGTCGAGGGCAGCTGGTACTGCGGCGGGCACTGCGCCCGCGCGGAGGGAAAGGTGGGCATCGTCGACAGGGTGTGAGGAAACGGTTCCGGACAGCCGGGCGAACCGGCCCGAACCCCCCGTGCGTACGCCCCGCGACCCGCGCTGTACGGTCGTGGGGTGTACCGCTTCCTGTTGTCCCGGCAGTGGGTGATCCTCACCCTCGTCGCCCTGGTCCTCGTGCCCACGATGATCGAGCTGGGCTTCTGGCAGTTCCACCGGCACGAGCACCGGGTCGCCCAGAACGCCCTGATCGCGGACAACCTCAAGGCCGAGCCGGTCCCGGTCGAAGGGCTCACCTCCCCCGGCCACACCGTCCCGCGCGCCGACTACTGGCGGCAGGTCACCGCGACCGGCACCTTCGACACCGCGCACGAGGTCGTCGTCCGCAGGCGCACCTCCTCCGACGACCGGGTGGGCGTCCACGTGCTGACCCCCTTGGTCCTCCGGGACGGCAGGATCGTCCTGGTCAACCGCGGCTGGGTCCCGGCCGCCGCCGACCAGCACGCCTTCCCCGCGGTGCCGCCCGCTCCCCGGGGCGAGGTCACCGTCACCGGCCGGCTCAAGGCGGACGAGACGACCGGCGCGAGCGGCATCAAGGACCTGAAGGGCCTGCCCGACCGCCAGGTCATGCTGATCAACAGCCGGCAGCAGGCCGAGCTCATCGGCCGCGAGGTGCTCGGCGGCTATCTGGAGCTCACCGCGCCCCGACCGTCCGGAGGCACCCCCGAACCGGTCCCCGAACCCGACCACGACTCGATCGGCGCACACATGGCGTACGCCGTCCAGTGGTGGCTCTTCGCCGCCGGGGTGCCCGTCGGCTGGGTGATCCTGGTGCGCCGGGAGAAGCGCGACCGGGAGTCCGCCGCCGCTCCTGACGTCCCCGGATCCGCAGAAGCGGATCCCAGGGAGGCGCAGGCCACTCCGTCCCCCTGATTGACCGCCCCCGCTTCCGGGAACAGCCCAAAGCGTGACGCAACGTATCGACGACTACGCCCTCATCGGCGATCTCCAGACCGCCGCGCTCATCGGCCGCGACGGGTCGGTCGACTGGCTGTGTCTGCCCCGCTTCGATTCCGCCGCCTGCTTCGCCGCGATCCTCGGCGACGAGGACAACGGCCACTGGCGGATCGCCCCCAAAGGCGCCACGAACTGCACCGACCGCCGCTACGCCGAGGACTCCCTGGTCCTGGAGACGTACTGGGAGACCCGAACCGGCACCGTCAAGGTCATCGACTTCATGCCGCAGCGGGACACGGCTCCCGACCTGATGCGGATCGTGGAGGGCGTCAGCGGCAGCGTCGAGATGAGCGCCGTGCTGCGGCTCCGCTTCGACTACGGCTCGATCGTGCCCTGGGTGCGCAGGTCGGACGGCCACCGGGTCGCGATCGCGGGCCCCGACTCGGTCTGGCTGCGCAGCGAGCCGCCGGTGAAGACCTGGGGCCAGCAGTTCTCCACGCAGTCCTCCTTCACCGTCGCCGCCGGCGAGAGGGTGGCCTTCGTACTGACCTGGCACCCCTCGCACGAGCCCCGGCCCGACCTCGTCGACCCCTTCGAGGCCCTGGAGCACTCCCTCGCGGACTGGCGGGAGTGGTCGGCCCGCTGCACCTATGCGGGACCGCACCGGGAGCCGGTGATGCGTTCCCTGATCACCCTCAAGGCCCTCACCTACGCCCCGACGGGCGGGATCGTGGCCGCCCCGACCACCTCCCTGCCGGAAGAGCTAGGGGGCGTGCGCAACTGGGACTACCGCGCCTGCTGGCTGCGCGACTCCTCCCTGACGCTCGGCGCCCTGCTCGCCGCCGGGTACGACGAGGAGGCGGCCGCCTGGCGGGACTGGCTGCTGCGCTCGGCCGCCGGCGACCCGGCCGACCTGCAGATCATGTACGGGCCGGCCGGGGAGCGCAGGCTGCCGGAAACCAGCCTGCCCTGGCTGCGCGGCTACGCCGACTCGGCACCGGTGCGCACCGGGAACGCGGCCGTGGACCAGTTCCAGCTGGACGTGTACGGCGAGGTCATGGACTCCCTCCACCGCGCTCGGGAAGCGGGCATCCCGGCGGAGCGGCACGCCTGGAACCTCCAGCTGAGCCTGCTCGGCTTCCTGGAGTCCACCTGGCGGGAGCCCGACGAGGGCCTGTGGGAGGTCCGCGGACCTCGCCGCCACTTCACCCACTCCAAGGTGATGGCCTGGGTCGCGGCCGACCGGGCGGTCCGCACCTTGGAGGCCGACCCCTCGCTGCCGGGGGACGCGGGACGGTGGCGGGCGATGCGGGACGAGATCCACGAGCAGGTGTGCGCCCGGGCGTATGATCCGGAGCGGAACACCTTCACCCAGTCGTACGGTTCGCGCGAACTGGACGCCGCCACCCTCCTCATCCCGCAGGTCGGCTTCCTGCCGCCGGATGACCCCCGGGTGGTGGGCACCGTCGACGCGGTGCGGACGGAGCTGCTGCACGGCGGGTTCCTGCGCCGCTACAGCTCCGGCGCGGAGTCCGTGGACGGCCTGCCGGGCCAGGAGGGGACCTTCCTCGTCTGCTCGTTCTGGCTGGCGGACGCGCTGCGGATGACCGGGCGCGTCGAGGAGGCGCGCGAGCTCTTCGAGCGGCTCGTGTCGCTCACCAACGACGTGGGGCTCCTCGCGGAGGAGTACGACCCGGTGACGGGACGCCAGCTCGGGAACTTCCCGCAGGCGTTCAGCCACATCGGCCTGGTCGGTACCGCCTTCGCCCTCGCCGCCGAGGAGGCGGCAGGATAGGCACATGGATCTGGGACTGAAGGACCGTGTGTACGTGGTGACCGGTGCGACGCGGGGGCTGGGCCGGGCCTCCGCAGCGGCGCTGCTCGCCGAGGGCGCGAAGGTGCTGATCACCGGGCGCGAGGAGAAGGCGGTCGCCGACGCGGTGGCGGCTCTGGGCGAGGGCGCGGCCGGAATCGCCGCCGACAACACCGACCCGGAAACTCCGGCCCGGCTGATCGCCGGGGCGAGGGCGCGGTTCGGCGGCTTCGACGGCGTTCTGATCAGCGTCGGCGGCCCGGCGCCGGGCTTCGCCGCGGACAACACCGACGAGCAGTGGGCAGCCGCCTTCGACACGGTCTTCCTGGGGGCGGTGCGGCTGGCGCGGGCCGCCTCCGACGCCCTCGGCGAGGGCGGGGTCATCGGCTTCGTCCTGTCCGGCTCGGTCCACGAACCGATCCCCGGGCTGACCCTCTCCAACGGGCTGCGCCCGGGGCTCGCCGGCTTCGCCAAGTCCCTCGCCAACGACCTGGGCCCGCGCGGGATCCGGGTGGTCGGCCTGCTGCCGAGCCGGATCGACACGGACCGGGTCCGCTCCCTGGACGCGCTCTCCGGCGACGCGGACGCGGCCCGCGCGGCGAACGAGCTCACGATCCCGCTGCGCCGCTACGGCACCCCGGAGGAGTTCGGGCGCACGGCGGCCTTCCTGCTGTCGCCGGCCGCCTCGTACCTCACCGGACTGATGCTGCCGGTCGACGGAGGGGCCCGCTCCGGCTTCTGAGGGCTGCCGCCCGTCCGGGGGCGCGGCGGGCCGGAGGGGGCCCTTCGAACGCCTCCCGGGCTCAGGCGACCCGGCGGGCCCGGTGCTTGACCGCGCGCAGGCGCGCCTCGGTGGGCAGCGCGGAGAGGCCCGCCGAGGTGCGGGCGTGGGCGAGCCCCTCGGAGCTCAGGCGGTTCAGGGCGGCACCCGGGGAGGCGTGCGGCTCCAGGAGGAGCGCGATCCGGGTGCGGGGGGCGCCTCGGCGGCCGGTCAGCGAGACCCGGGCCTTCGCCACGCCGTCCTGGGCGGCGGCGTCGGCCTCCAGGACGCCCTCCAGGGCACGGCCGCGCAGGACCGCCGCCTCCCCGTCGCCGGTGTCCACGAGGAGCTCACGGAGCCGAGCCCTGCGGAACTGGACGAGCAGCCACCAGAGGGCGAGCAGGACGACGAGCCCGAGGGCGGCGATGACCACCGGCCACCACCATCCCTCGTCCCGCCAGCGCTGTCGGTCGGCGGTCGAGAGCAGCACGTCGGCCGGGCCCGACCAGGGCCACCAGGACGGCACGGACAGGTCCTGGGAAGCGGCGAGGACGGCCCCGCCGCCCAGGACGAGGAACAGCCCGGCGAGGCCGAGCAGGGCGCGGTTGACGCGCCGGAGGACCACGGTCACGGGCTCTTCCCTCTCCGGTGGTGCATCGCTTCATCCCTTCCGGGGCGGTCGGGCCACCCGTACCGTCACCGCGGGCGGGTGGGCGAGGCCGAGCTCGTCCACCCCGTTGGCGAGCACCGCCTCGACGTCGGCGCGCACTTCGTCGAGGGCCCGGAAGTGCGACACCGCGCGGACGGCGACCTTGGCACGGCCGACGCGCACCCGGACGGATTGCACCCCGGAGACCTCCATGGCGCGGTCCCGCAGGGTCAGGGCCGCGGCCTCGCGGTCCAGCCCCGCCCGCAGGTCGGCGTGCTCGCGGCGCATCGGCAGGACGGCGCGCAGCCCGGGGGTGGACGCCAGGACGAGGAGCCAGAGGCCGAGCAGGACGGCGACCGCGGCGCCGATGACGATCGCGGTGTCGTCGAGCGGCCGGGTCGCGAGGGCGTCGGCGAGTTCCCGTCTCCAGGCCATCGCGGAGCGGTCGGCACGGACGGCCGCGACGTCGTAGAGGAGCAGCCCGGTGGCGCCGAGGAGCACCGCCGCGAGCAGGGCCGCCGGAATGCGGCGCACGGCCCAGAAGCGCCGGACGGGGGCGTCGGGGGCGGCGCCGGCGTCCGGTTCGGGGCGGGCGCCGGCACGGTGCTCCGGGCTCGACGGATCCGGTTCCGGCGTGGCGGTCATGCGAGGCGGCCCCTCGGCTTGGTGTGTCGGGTGTGTGCGGAATGGAGGTGCTCGACCTGGACGGCCACCTCGTGGACTTCCAGTCCGACGAGCCGTTCCACCCGGGCCCGCACCCGGCTCCGGACGGCGCCGCACTGTCTGCCGACGTCCGAGGGGTAGTCGAGGTCGAGGCTGACCGAGATGCGGGCGGCGTCGCGGTGGACGACGACCGAGGCGTGCGGCTTGGATCCCCCTTCGGGGACGCCGTCGATCGCCTCCCGCGCCGCCTGGGCGGCGATCTTCGCGACGACCCGGTCGGCGATGGTGGTCGCCCCGCGGTCCCGGGTCCGGTCCGCCACCGGGTCGTCTGCCAGCTCCGTCACCACCTCGGGTCACCGCCGCCGATCGCCGCGTCCGCGGAACAGATCGCCCGCTTCGAGGTCTCCGTCGAGGAACCGGCCGGCCACGAAGCCGACCGCCCCGAGGGCCGCGACCAGCAGAAAAGCGCCGAAGCCACCGAAGTATCCGGCGAAGCCGAGAGCCATGCCGGCCAAGAGGCCGGCCACTGCCATGCTCATTCCGATTCCCTTTCCTGGCCCCCGTCGGTGTGTCGGCGCCTACTGGAGGCGCGACTCCTGCTCCGTGTCCTCCTCGTCGGGCAGCTTCACGTCGCTGACCGCGATGTTGACCTCGACGACCTCGAGACCGGTCATCCGCTCCACGGCGGCGATGACGTTCTCCCGGACGTCCCCGGCGACATCGGCGATCGAGACGCCGTAGTCGACGACGATCTCCAGGTCGAGCGCGGTCTGCACTTCGCCGACCTCGGCCTTGACCCCTCGGGTGACGTTCGCCTTGCCGCCCCCCGTACCCGGGACCCGATCGCGGACGGCGCCGAAGGTGCGGGAGAGTCCGCTGCCCATGGCGTGGACGCCGACGACGTCGCGTGCGGCGAGTCCTGCGATCTTCTCCACGACGCCGTCGGCGATCGTGGTCCGGCCGCGGGAGGCCGCCGCCCCGCCGCCCCGCTTGGTCACGGAGGTGCGGCGCGACTCGCGCTGTTCGTCCCTCGTCGAGTCCCCGGAGTGCGTGGTGTCCGTCATGAGTTTTCGCCCCTTCTGGGATATTTCGGGGTTCCTCGCTCACATTAAGGGCGTTTGCCGGTATTCGCCCTGGGGATGCGGCAGGCTGGGGGAATGACGACGGCTGAGGGATGGACGGCTGCGGTACGGGACCTGCTCGCTCCGGGCAGGCTGCTGCCGCTCGGTTCGGCCGGGGACCGGGCGTGGATCACCGAGCGCGCGGCGCGGCAGGTCCTCGATCCGGCCGCGACGGCGGTACGGGGTCTGGTGCCGGGTGAACTGCGCTTCGAAGCGGCCCCCGCGGCAGGAGACGGCGGAGGGGCAGCCCCCGCTCCACCGGGCGCCCTCACCCCGGGCCCCCTGCGGATCAGCACCGGCTTCGGGGTGGTGATGGGCGACCGCCCGCTGCCGGAACTGGCCGGGGAACTGCGGACCGCCCTGCTCACGGCGGCCCGCGAAGGGCTCGGGCTGCCCGTGGCGGCCGTGGACCTGGAGGTGACGGAACTGCTCGACGCGGCACCGGCGGAGGTCGGGCCCGCCACTCCCCCACCGGGCCGCCCCTCCCCGGCCGCAGCGGACGCGACGACCCTCGCGGTGTTGCGGGTCGAGGGCGTGGCGGGCGTGACCGACGCCTGGGGCCCGCCGGTGCACCGCGGCCCGGACGGAGTGCGCGTGGAGCTGGCCGTGACGTCCGGCCACCGCCCCCTCGACGTGGCCCGGGCGGTCCAGAAGGCCGTGGCCGCAGCCGCCGGCAAGGCGACGGCGGTCACGGTGCTGGTGTCGGAACTGCGCTGAGCGCGGCTCAGTCGCCGAGGCCGGCGAGGTCGCGCAGACGACGGGCCTGGGCGGCCCGCTCGGCGACGCGCTGCTCCTCGTAGGAGCGGCCGGAGACGCCCTGCAGCAGCGCCTTGGTCTCGGTGACCGCGGCGCGCGGCGCGGCCAGCAGGGCGGCGCCGAGGTCCCGTACCGCCGCGTCGAGCTCCTCGGCGGGCACGGACAGGTTGGCGAGGCCGATGCGCTCGGCCTCCTCCGCGTGCACGGAACGACCGGTGGCGCAGATCTCGAGCGCACGGGCGTAGCCCACGAGCGAGACGAGCGGGTGGGTCCCGGTCAGGTCCGGGACGAGGCCCAAGCTGGTCTCGCGCATGGCGAACTGCACGTCCTCGGCGACGACCCGCAGGTCGCACGCGAGGGCGAGCTGGAAGCCCGCACCGATGGCATGGCCCTGGACGGCCGCGATCGACACCAGGTCGGTGCGGCGCCACCAGGTGAAGGCCTCCTGGTACTCGGCGATGACCGCATCGAGGTCCTCGTCGGAACCACGGGCGAGGTCCAGGAAGGACGGCTCGCCGTCGAAGCCCTCGGGCGTGAACGCCTGCCGGTCGAGTCCGGCGGAGAAGGACTTGCCCTCGCCGCGCAGGACGACGACCCGCACGCTGCCGGGCAATGACCGACCGGCTTCCGTCAACGCCCGCCACAGAGCGGGAGACTGGGCGTTGCGCTTCGCCGGATTGGTCAGGGTCACCGTGGCAACGGCGTCCTCGACGGTGAGCCGTACACCGTCCTTGTCGAATACGAGCTCAGAGTCGTCGGGCGTGGTCATGGGGCGCCTCCGGTACGGTGCAGCACTGCACGAGACATGCTAAGTGACTGCACAGTAACCACCTGGTCGGCCAAAGGGCCGACCGGGTGCCCACCGGGAGGCCCCGGTGGACCGGTCGGGCCGCCCCGTTGTCAGGCCGAGGCCGCCTTCTTGCCCCGTGTCGCCCCGCCGCGTCCACGCAGCGTGACTCCGGACTCACTGAGCATCCGGTGGACGAACCCGTAGGAGCGGCCGGTTTCCTCGGCCAGCGCCCTGATGCTCGCACCGGAGTCGTACTTCTTCTTCAGGTCTGCCGCGAGCTTGTCGCGCGCGGCGCCGGTCACCCGGCTGCCCTTCTTCAGAGTCTCGGCCACCCGTGCCTCCTCATGGGAAGTGCGCTCTGGACTTCTCATGATCACCCCTCTCGGGTCTCCTGGCCACCCATTCGACGAGGTCCGCCCCGTCGGGTTTGTGGACGAGTACGCAGCCCTCACGATCGGAATCTCTCATTCCGATGCCCTGGAGACCCAGGGATCAATCGTGCGGTACGGGAAGTTCCAGGTCAGCGCCCCGGAAAGGACGCGTGAGGGGCGTCGCCCGGTCGGAAGGATTCGACGGGGCACCGGGCAAGGGGGTACGAGACGCTCTCACTCAGATGATGGATCACCCATGAGCCGAATGATCCAGTGGAGAACGATCACCCGGGCCCCGAAGGACCCGTCCGGAGCGTCAGGCGAGGGTCACCAGGTCCGCGTAGTCCGCACCCCACAGGTCTTCGACGCCGTCCGGGAGCAGGATGATCCGCTCCGGGTCGAGCGCCTCCACGGCGCCCTCGTCGTGGGTGACCAGGACCACGGCGCCCTTGTAGGTGCGCAGCGCGCCGAGGATCTCCTCGCGGCTGGCCGGGTCCAGGTTGTTGGTGGGCTCGTCGAGGAGCAGCACGTTGGCGGAGGAGACGACCAGGGTCGCGAGCGCGAGCCGGGTCTTCTCTCCGCCGGAGAGCACCCCGGCCGGCTTGTCGACGTCATCACCGGAGAAGAGGAAGGAACCGAGCGTCTTGCGCACGTCGACCAGGTCGAGGTCGGGCGCGGCCGAGCGCATGTTCTCCAGCACGGTCCGCTCGGGATCGAGGGTCTCGTGCTCCTGGGCGTAGTAACCGAGCTTCAGGCCGTGGCCCGGGGTGACCTCGCCGGTGTCGGGCTTCTCGACGCCGCCGAGGAGCCTCAGCAAGGTCGTCTTGCCCGCACCGTTGAGGCCGAGGATGACGACGCGCGACCCCTTGTCGATGGCGAGGCTCACATCGGTGAAGATCTCCAGCGAGCCGTACGACTTGGAGAGCCCCTCGGCGGTCAGCGGGGTCTTGCCGCAGGGTGCCGGCTCGGGGAAGCGGAGCTTGGCGACCTTGTCGGAGGCGCGCACCGCCTCCAGGCCGGAGAGCAGTCGCTCGGCGCGCTTGGCCATGTTCTGCGCGGCAACGGTCTTGGTGGCCTTGGCCCGCATCTTGTCGGCCTGGGAGTTGAGGGCCGCGGCCTTCTTCTCGGCGTTCTGCCGCTCGCGCTTGCGGCGCTTCTCGTCGGCCTCGCGCTGCTGCTGGTAGAGCTTCCAGCCCATGTTGTAGACGTCGATCGCGGAACGGTTGGCGTCCAGGTAGAAGACCTTGTTCACGACGGTCTCGACCAGGTCGACGTCGTGGGAGATGACGATGAAGCCGCCGCGGTAGGTCTTCAGGTAGTCCCGGAGCCAGACGATGGAGTCGGCGTCGAGGTGGTTCGTGGGCTCGTCGAGGAGCAGGGTGTCGGCGTCCGAGAAGAGGATCCTGGCGAGCTCGACCCGGCGGCGCTGACCGCCGGAGAGGGTGTGCAGCGGCTGGCCCATGACCCGGTCCGGGAGGCCGAGGGCGGCTGCGATCGTGGACGCCTCGGCCTCGGCCGCGTATCCGCCCTTGGTCAGGAACTCCGTCTCCTGGCGCTCGTACTGCCGCAGGGCCTTGTCGCGGGTGGCGCCGGCCCCGTTGGCGATGCGCTCCTCGTTCATCCGCATCTTCTTGATGAGGACGTCGAGCCCGCGGGCGGAGAGGATCCGGTCGCGGGCCAGGACGTCGAGGTCGCCGGTGCGCGGGTCCTGCGGCAGGTAGCCGACCTCGCCGGAGCGGGCGATGGTGCCGCCGGCCGGCTGGCCTTCGCCCGCGAGGCACTTGGTGAGGGTGGTCTTGCCCGCTCCGTTGCGGCCGACGAGGCCGATGCGGTCGCCCTTGGCGACGCGGAAGGAGGCGGACTCGATGAGGATGCGGGCGCCGGCGCGCAGCTCGATACCGGAAGCGGTGATCACGGACAGACTCCAGGGCGGTGGGAACGGCGGAAGGGACGACTGGCGACGGGCTGCGACGCCGCTAATGCACCCAGGGGAGGGTGTGCCGGGGAAGACTGTCCATGGAGCCAGTCTAACGGGCCCCTGCAACTGCTTTTCGGCCATGCGTGGCAGGGGAACGGGATGGCGCCTTTCCGAGGTTCCCGCCCATGCCCTGGAAAAGGGGCGGTGCGCGCGAGGTCGTCCGATACTCGGTGCAGGACGGCGGCCACTGCCGCGACGGTGACGCGGAGGATGGTGGACCGTGCAGTTCGACGACGACGCCGATCTGGACACCTCGGAGGTGCGGGACGTCCGGAACGGTCGCATCCCGGGCGGCAGGGCGACCGTCGGCGGCGGCGTCATCGGCCTCGTCGCCCTGGTCCTGGGACTGTTCTTCGGCGTCGGCCCCGATCAGCTCGGACTCTCCTCCGGCGGCGACCAACCGGTCGCGAGCTCCTCCTCCGCGACCCAGGTGGACCAGAGCTGCAAGAAGGGCGCGGACGCCAACGCGCGCCAGGACTGCCGGATCGTCGCCGTCGTCAACAGCCTCCAGGACTACTGGCGGAGCGAGTACCCGCGCCGGGGCGGCGACTACGCGAACGCCACCACGGTGATGTTCAACCAGCGGGTCGGCACCGCCTGCGGGTCGGCCACCTCCGCCGTGGGCCCCTTCTACTGCCCCGGCGACCGACGGGTCTACCTCGACCTCGGCTTCTTCGAGGAGCTGCGCACCACGTTCGGGTCGAGCGGCGGCCCCTTCGCCCAGGCCTACGTGGTGGCGCACGAGTACGGGCACCACGTCCAGAACCTGATGGGGACCCTGAGCCGCGCCCAGGACGGACGGACCGGGGCCGACTCCAACGCCGTGCGCGTCGAGCTCCAGGCCGACTGCTACGCCGGGGTGTGGGCGCGGCACGCGACGACCACCCCGGACGAGAAGACCGGCCGGCCGCTGCTGACGCGGCTCACCGACGAGGACGTCCAGGACGGCCTGGACGCGGCGGCGGCCGTGGGGGACGACCGGATCCAGGAGAAGTTCCAGGGCCGGGTGACGCCGGAGAGCTGGACGCACGGATCGGCGGCCCAGCGGCAGCAGTGGTTCTACGAGGGCTACCGCACCGGCGACATGGCCCGGTGCAACACCTTCCGCTGAGTTGTCAGTGGCGACTGCAAGACTGAGATCCAGGTCACATCCAGAGGAGGTGGTCGGGATGGTCGGGACGTCCGACATCTGCCCGACGCTGCGGTACGAGGACGCGAAGGCGGCGGTCAAGCTGCTCACGGAGGGCTTCGGCTTCACCGAACGCGCGGTGTACGAGGGCGAGGACGGCCGGGTGCGGCACGCCGAGCTGTCGTACGGGAACGGAATGGTGATGCTCGGCAGCAAGGGCGGCGGCACCGACTTCGACCGGCTCGTGGCCGGCGGCGGACCGGTCACGGTCTACGTGCGCGTGGACGACGTGGACGAGCACCACGCCCGGGCGGTGGCGCAGGGCGTGGAGATCGTGATGCCGCCGACGGACCAGGAGTACGGCTCGCGGGACTACTCGGCCCGTGACGCCGAGGGCAACGTGTGGAGCTTCGGCACGTACGCCCCCGGCGTGGCCGGATAGTCCGGCGTTCAGGCCCCGCCGGTGTGGACCTGGAAGGCGGCCCGCCGGACCGCCTTGGCCAGGGCCGGGTCCGGATGGGCCGCGGCCAGGGCGACCAGGACCTGGACGGTACGGGGATGGCCGACGGCGCGCACCTCTTCGAGCAGCGCCGGCACATTGCCCTGCACGGCGGAGTCGAGGTGGCGGACGAGCAGCTCGCTCTCGCCGTGGTCGGCGACGGCCGCCGCGGTGTCCACCCAGAGCCAGGTCGATTCCTCGCGGGTCAGCACCTCTTGGGCGTCGTCGGCGTCGGCCCCCTCGTACTCGGCCAGCCACAACAAGGCGTAGGGGCGGAGCGGGGGTTCGGCGACGGTGGCTCGCACCTCGGCCTCCGCCGGGGCGCCAACGACCCTGAGCGCCTCGAAGGCGAGCCCGCGCAGGAGGGCGTCTTCACCGCGGGCGACGGTCAGGAGTTCGCTCACGGCGCTGGACAGGGTGCGGGCGGCCAGCCAGGCGCGGTACTCGTCGCGGGCCGGACCGGGGGTGAGCCGGGCGCAGCCGCGGAGCATGTCCCCGGCGGACTGCTCGATGTTGCCCGCGGGGCTCTGTGCGGCAACGCAGATCTGCTCCAGCTTGACCCAGACCGCCCAATTGCCGAGGGGGGTCAGGGTGGCATGGCGGTCTGCCGTACCGGGTTCCAGGGTCAGCGCGCCGACCGAGGCCAAGCCTTCGAGGGCCCAGTCCAGGAGGGCCGGGAGCCCGTCACCGGCTGGGGGTTCCGCAGCCCCGGAGGCACGGCCGATCCCCCGGTCGAGCGCGGGTTCGCCCTCCTCGTCGGAGCCGGGAGGCACCTCGCAGCGTTCTCCACGGAGCTCCTCGACGCGCTGGTCGAGGAGGTCGAGGAGGGCGGGGACCGGGACCGGCCCCTGGGAGAGCTGGAGCAGCGAGAGGACCTGCGGGACGGCCTCGACGACTTCGGCGACGGCGCTCGGGGCGACGCCCTCGGGGGCCGGGTGCACCAGTGACCAGGCGTCGAAGAGGGCGACCCAGCCGCGCAGGACGGCGGAGTCGTCACGGTCCCAGGCGTGCAGCCGCCAGCCGGGGCGGGCGGTGTCACCGTGGAGCTCGACGAGTCCGGCGAGCCGCGCGCGGTCCCAGCCGACGCGGATCTGGCCGGGTGTCAGGTCCAGGGCGGTCGCGACCCGTTCCTCGACGGAAACGGTGCCGGAGTCGGTCCGGGACATCGCATCGGCCCCGCGCTCGACGGCGACCCAGCGGGCGATCCGTACGGCGTCGGCAAGCACCTGCCGGGCCTGACGGGCGAGCTCCGCCCGGGGCGGAGTGCCCTCGGGGGGCCTCGGCACCGGCCGGGTCCGCCGGGTCGTCACGGCCCGTCGAGCGGTAGCCAGCGCCTGCGGGCGGACGAGTCGGAGTCTGGAGTTGCGCACCAATGGTTCATCGGGCTTTCGAGACGTCACGAGGGCAGTCTTCCCGCTGACGGCCCGAAAGCCCAATCGGAATCGAAGGCCCCGTCGGAACGGGCGCCGCGGCGGCCCGAGCCCGGCGGAACGGGGGCGTCAGAGCAGGGGGGTGAGGAAGCGGCGCAGGGACTCCTCGTAGCGGACCGGGTCGGCGTTCCACATCGAGGCGTGCGGAGCCTGCCGCACGGTCTGCAGGCTGACCAGGTCGGGACGGCGGGCGGCGAGCTCCACGGAGGACTCCCAAGGGGCGATCGTGTCGTCGGGACCGTGGAAGAGGAGGACCGGGACGTGGAGCGCGTCCGGTGAGGAGGCGGCGGCGAGGCGGTCTCCGTGCGGCCCCGTACGGGCCTGGGCGGCGCGGACGGCAAGGGGCAGGAGGGGGCCGGGGACGTGGTGGGCCGCGGCGAGGTGGCGGAGGGTGGCCTCCCAGTCCAGCACCGGAGAGTCGAGGACCAGGCCGCTGATCCGGTCGCGCACCCCGGACTCCGCGGCGGCCCGCAGGGCCATCGAGGCTCCGGTCCCCCAGCCGTGCAGGATGACCTTCCGGGCCCCGCGGCGGACGGCGTAGCGGATGGCCGCGTCGACGTCCCGCCACTCGGAGTCCCCGAGGTGGGCGAGGCCGTCCGGGGAGGCCGGCGCCCCCTCGTCGCCCCGATAGGCGGGGAGGAGGACGGGGATCTTGCGCAGGTGGAGGAAGGGGACGAGGTTCAGCGGGTGCTCGCGGGTGGTGCCGAGGCCGTGCAGGGCGATCACCCAGGTGGTGCGGGGCCCCCCGACGAGCCAGGCGGGCAGCGGTCCGAGCTCGCTGGGGATCTCCACGTCCTCGTGGGCCAGCCCGAGGGCGCCGGTGGGCGTGCCGCGGTGGAGTTGCGGGGTGAGTCGGACGCGGGCACCGGGTCCGAGCACCCCGAGTTCGACCCGCTCCAGGCGGCGGACGACGGTGTCGGCGGTGTGGGGGACCCGGTCGAGGACGGGGCCGAGGACGGCGTGCAGACCGGGGGCCTCCATCCCGTAGGTACCGGGGCGCAGCGAGGCGAGGCTGCGGGTGAGGGTGATCCGCTCGGGCCCCGTGGCGTGCACGGTGAGCTTGGGGTCTCCGGGCAGTGGTCGTCCGGACGGCGCCCTGAGGGCGACGTCGCTGGCGTACCGGCCGGCTGCGACCGCAGCCGCACCGACACCGATCAGGGTGGTGACGGCCGCTGCCGTCGCTGTAGCCGGGCGCACGCTCCCAGTCTCGGCAGGGTGACGGGGGGCTGCCACCGGACGGGCGCCGACGGGGGGAAAGCGGAGGAGGGCTCCGGGGCGTGACATGGGTCTCCTCCAGGAGGCCCTTCGGGTCGCCCGACCGCGTCCGGGGAGCGGGACCGAGAAGCGGGGAAGTGGCCGGGGTGGGGTGCGGGGGCCGGGAGGGAAAAGGGTTACCGGAGGTCACAAGGTGACCACATCGTGGACATCGAGGACCAGGAGCGCCTAAACGGAATCTCTTGACACCAGATAGAGACACCACGTCGCCCGTCTCAGTTCACCTTCCGTTCACCCAGGTTGCCTAAGTTCAACCAGCCACTGACGTCAAACGATTGCCTGGGTAAATGGAACACATCACGCTGCTGCTCGCCATTGTGGTCGTGACAGCTCTCGTGTTCGATTTCACGAACGGTTTCCACGACACCGCCAACGCGATGGCCACGACCATCTCGACCGGTGCGCTCAAGCCCAAGACGGCGGTGGCCATGTCCGCCGTGCTGAACCTCGTCGGAGCGTTCCTGTCCGTGGAGGTCGCCAAGACGATCTCCAAGGGACTGGTGAACGAAGAGGGCATCCAGCCCGAAGTGATCCTCGCCGCGCTCGTCGGCGCGATCCTCTGGAACCTGGTGACCTGGCTGGTCGGTCTGCCGTCCAGCTCCTCCCACGCCCTGATGGGCGGCCTCATCGGTGCGACCGTCGCCTCGATCGGCATCAGTGGCGTCCACGGCGACGTCGTCGTCACCAAGGTGCTCATCCCGGCCCTCGCCGCCCCGCTGGTCGCCGGTCTGGCCGCGATGTTCTCCGCACGCCTGACGTACCGCCTCGACAAGAAGGCGGACCGCAAGACGACGGAGAAGGGCTACCGGGCCGGCCAGATCGCCTCCGCCGGCCTCGTTTCCCTCGCCCACGGCACCAACGACGCCCAGAAGACGATGGGCATCATCACGCTCGCCCTGGTCGCCGGCGGCGTTCTGGCCCCCGGCTCCAACCCTCCCCTCTGGGTCATCGTCTCCGCCGGTACGGCGATCGCGCTCGGCACCTACCTGGGCGGCTGGCGCATCATCCGCACCATGGGCAAGGGCCTCACCGACCTCCAGCCGCAGCAGGGCTTCGCCGCCCAGACCAGCGCGGCGACGGTCATCCTGGCCTCCTCCCACCTGGGCTTCTCCCTCTCGACCACGCACTCCGTCTCCGGTGCCGTCATGGGCGCGGGACTCGGCCGCAAGGGCGGCGTCGTCCGCTGGTCGACCGCCACCCGCATGTTCGTCGCCTGGGGCCTGACCCTGCCGGCCGCCGGCCTGGTCGCCGCCGGAGCCGAGTTCGTGGCCCGCCAGGGCGACTGGGGCGTCTACACCGTCGCGACCTTCCTGGTCGCCTCCTGCCTGGGCATCTGGCTGCTCTCCCGCCGCCAGGTCGTCGACCACACCAACGTCAACGACGTCGAGACCGAGGCCAAGGACGAGACCGAGACCGCGGGTGTCGTCACCACCGCCATCGCGGCCGTGACCCCGCCGCCGGCCGGCTCCGTCGCCGCCGTCGCGGACGAGGACCTGAAGGCCACCATCCCCACCCCGAACCCCGCGGACCCGGCCGCTCCCCCGGCTCCCGCCACCGCGGTCTGACCGCGCTCACGGAACTGGAACCCCGCACATGAAGATCGACTGGGCAGCTCTCGGCTCCGTCTTCGGCATCAGCCTCGTCGCGACCGTCGCCCTCGTGGGCCTGTTCACCCTCGGCATCGTCGCCCTCTCCAAGCAGGAGGAGGCCGTGGCCCGGGGAGGCTCCGCCGCCCCCGCCCGCACCGGCGCCTACGCCTGCTTCGGCCTCTGCCTGGCGGCCGTGGCGTACGGCATCTACCTGATCGTCGCCTGACGGTCCCCGGTACCTCGGCCGGGCGGTCCGCACCTTCGGGTGCGGGCCGCCCGGCCGTCGTGTTTGTGGTGCTTCGCACAGTGACCCGTTGCAGGTCAAGGGTGAGTTGACGGCTGTTCTCGGACCGTGGTGGACTGCCGGGGCCATACGGCTGCAGGAGAGGAAGTCCGGTGCGAATCCGGCGCGGTCCCGCCACTGTGACCGGATCCCAGGGGTCCGGAAGTCAGGAACTCTCGCCGCCGGTCACGTCGATCCAGGGCGCGGACCCTGAGTGAGGACAGAGCGCCATGCCCGGCCGCGGCCGCAGCGTCTCCAGAAGCAGAGCCACCGGTGTCTTCGCGTACGGCGCGGCGGCCGGCCTCGCCCTCGACCGGGTCCTCGCGGATCCGCGCCGCGGGCACCCCGTCGCCGCGTTCGGCCGTACGGCCTCGGCCGTCGAGCGGGTCCTCTGGCGCGACCACCGCGGGTGGGGCGCACTGCACGCGGCGGTCTGCGCCGGAACCGTGGCGACGGTCGGAGCGGTCGCCGCCCGCGCGGTCCGGAACGACCGTGCCGCGTCCGTCGCGCTCACCGCCGCCGCCGTCTGGTCCGTCGTCGGCGGCACCACCCTGGGCCGCGAGGCCCGCACCGTCGGAGGGGCGCTCGCCGCCGGGGACCTGGAGGCCGCCCGCGAGCGACTGCCGCACCTGTGCGGACGCGACCCGCATTCCCTGGACGGCCCCGCGATGGCCCGTGCGGTCGTCGAGTCGGTCGCCGAGAACACCTCCGACGCCGTGGTCGGCGCCCTCTTCTGGGGCGCCGTCGCGGGCGTACCGGGCCTCCTCGGCTTCCGTGCCGTCAACACCCTCGACGCGATGGTCGGCCACACGTCCGACCGGTACCGCCGCTTCGGCTGGGCCTCGGCCCGCCTCGACGACCTCGCCGGCTGGCCCGGGGCCCGGCTGACCGCCGCCCTCGCCGCCGTCGCCGGGGACGACCCGCGCGGGGCCGTACGGGCCTGGCGGGCCGACGCGGCGAAGCACCCGAGCCCCAACGCGGGCCCGGTCGAGGCCTCCTTCGCCGGTGCGCTCGGCGTACGGCTCGGCGGCACCCTCGCGTACGGCGGACGGGTCGAGCACCGACCCGTCCTGAACGGAACGGGGCGGCCCGTGGAGGTCGCCGACATCGACCGGGCGGTCCGGCTGTCCCGCCGGGTGACCTGGCTGGCCCTGGTCGCCTGCGCGGGCGGTCGCGCGATCGCCGGAGCGCTGAAGGGGAGGAAGGCATGAGGGGTGGGGGGTTGCTCGTCGCCGGGACCACGTCCGACGCGGGCAAGAGCGTGGTCACGGCCGGCATCTGCCGCTGGCTGGTGCGGCAGGGCGTGAAGGTCGCACCGTTCAAGGGGCAGAACATGTCCCTGAACTCCTTCGTCACCCGGGAGGGCGCCGAGATCGGCCGGGCCCAGGCCATGCAGGCCCAGGCCGCCCGGGTCGAGCCGAGCGCGCTCATGAACCCGGTGCTGCTCAAGCCCGGCAGCGACCGCTCCAGCCAGGTCGTGCTCATGGGCAAGCCGGTGGGAGAGCTGAGTGCCCGCGGCTACCACGGGGGCCGGCAGAAGGAGCTCTTCGAGCCGGTCATGGCGTGCCTGGAGGAGCTCCGGGGCACGTACGACGCCGTGATCTGCGAAGGGGCCGGCAGCCCGGCCGAGATCAATCTGCGGCGCACGGACATCGTGAACATGGGCATCGCGCGGGCCGCCCGACTGCCCGTGGTGGTGGTCGGGGACATCGACCGGGGAGGGGTCTTCGCCCAGTTCTTCGGCACGACGGCCCTGCTCGCACCCGAGGACCAGGCGCTCGTCGCGGGCTATCTGGTCAACAAGTTCCGGGGCGACGTGACGCTCCTCGAACCGGGCCTCGACATGCTGCACGGCCTGACCGGGCGCAGCACGCTGGGCGTCCTGCCGTACGCACACGGGCTGGGCATCGACGAGGAGGACGGCCTGCGCGTCTCCCTGCGGGGCACGGTCCGCGAGTCGGTCGTGGCACCGCCGGTCGGCGCGGACGTCCTGCGGGTCGCCGTGTGCGCCGTACCGCTGATGTCCAACTTCACGGACGTGGACGCGCTGGCCGCCGAACCGGGCGTCGTCGTCCGCTTCGTCGACCGGCCCGAGGAGCTGGTCGACGCGGACCTCGTCGTCGTGCCCGGCACCCGGGGCACGGTCAGGGCCCTGGCCTGGCTGCGGGAGCGCGGCCTCGCTGACGCGCTGGCCCTGCGGGCCGCCGAAGGGCGTCCGGTGCTCGGGATCTGCGGCGGCTTCCAGGCCCTGGGCGAGCGCATCGAGGACGAGGTCGAGTCCAAGGCCGGCCTCGTCGACGGGCTGGGGCTGCTGCCCGTACGGGTCCGCTTCGGGGTCGAGAAGATCCTCGCCCGACCGGTCGGCGAGGCCCTGGGCGAACGGGTCGAGGGGTACGAGATCCACCACGGCGTGGCGGACGTACGGGGTGGGGAACCGTTCCTCGACGGCTGTCGGGTCGGCTCCGTGTGGGGCACCCACTGGCACGGCTCCCTGGAGGGCGACGGATTTCGCCGGGCGTTCCTGCGGGAGGTCGCGGCGGCTTCGGGCCGACGGTTCGTCCCGGCGCCGGACACCTCGTTCGGCGCGCTGCGGGAAGAGCAGCTCGACCGGCTCGGCGACCTGATCGAGGAGCACGCCGACACCGACGCGCTGTTGCGGCTGATCGAGGGCGGTGCGCCGTCGGGACTGCCCTTCGTGCCGCCGGGCGCGCCGTGACCCGGGGGGCGCCCGGCCCCCGACCGGGCCGCAGCTCCCACCCGCACCCGCCGAACGGCTCCGGCCGCCGGCAGGGGACGGACCCGTCGTCGGCGACCGCCGGCGGACGGAACGGACGTGAGGGAAGGAAGACCCGATGAGCACCCGGTATCCGTTCACTGCCGTCGTCGGCATGGACGACCTGCGGCTCGCGCTGCTGCTCAACGCCGTCAGCCCGGCCGTGGGCGGGGTCCTCGTGCGGGGCGAGAAGGGAACCGCCAAGTCCACGGCGGTACGTGCGCTCGCCGAGCTGCTGCCGGAGGTGCCGGTGGTCGCCGGCTGCCGCTTCAGCTGTGCCCCGGAGGCACCCGATCGCAGCTGCCCGGACGGGCCGCACGAGGACGCGCCCGGGACCTCCCGCCCCGCGCGGATGGTCGAACTGCCCGTCGGCGCCTCCGAGGACCGGCTCGTCGGTGCGCTCGACATCGAGCGGGCGCTGGCCGAGGGCGTGAAGGCCTTCGAGCCGGGCCTCCTCGCCGCCGCGCACCGGGGCATCCTGTACGTGGACGAGGTCAACCTGCTCTCCGACCACCTGATCGACCACCTGCTCGACGCCGCCGCGATGGGGGCCTCGCACGTCGAGCGCGAAGGCGTCTCCGTGCGGCACGCCGCCCGGTTCCTGCTCGTCGGAACCATGAACCCCGAGGAGGGGGAGCTCCGTCCGCAGCTGCTCGACCGCTTCGGGCTCACCGTGGAGGTGGCGGCGTCGCGGGATCCGGAGCAGCGGGTGGAGGTGGTCCGGCGGCGCCTCGCCTTCGAGGACGACCCGGTGGACTTCGCCGCCCGCTGGGCCGGCGAGGAGGCCGCGCTGCGGGACCGGATCGTCGCCGCCCGCGCCCTGCTCCCGCAGGTGGCGCTCGGGGACGCGGTGCTGCTGCAGATCGCCGCGACCTGTGCCGCCTTCGAGGTGGACGGCATGCGCGCCGACATCGTGATGGCCCGCACCGCGACCGCGCTCGCCGCCTGGGCGGGGCGGACCGGGGTCACCTCGGAGGACGTGCGGCAGGCCGCCCTGCTGGCGCTCCCCCATCGACGGCGGCGCTCGCCCTTCGACGCGCCAGGCCTGGACGAGGACAAGCTCGACGAGACCCTGGAGCAGTTCAAGGGCGACGACGAGGACCCGGAACCGGACGGCCCGGGCGATGGTGGTCCCGGCGGCGGCCCCGACGGCGGCGGGGTCCCGCCGCAGGGCGAGGGGCCGGCGCCCGAGGACGTGCCGGCGCCCGAGGACCTTCCCGCTCCCGGAGGGGCGCCCGCTCCCGCGCCCTCGCCCGGCACCGGTGAACGCGCCGCCGTGCAGGCCGCCGAACCCTTCCGCACGAAGGTGCTGAGCGTGCCCGGTCTCGGCGAGGGCGCGGCCGGGCGCCGCTCCCGCGCCCGCACCGAGCACGGCCGCACCACCGGATCCACCCGCCCCCGGGGCGCACTGACCAAGCTGCACCTGGCCGCGACCGTCCGGGCCGCCGCCCCGCACCAACGGGCGCGCGGTCGGTCCGGGCCCGGTCTGGTGGTCCGCAGGGACGACCTGCGGCAGGCGACCCGGGAGGGCCGGGAGGGCAATCTGGTGCTGTTCGCCGTGGACGCTTCGGGCTCGATGGCCGCCCGGCAGCGGATGAGCGCCGTCAAGGGCGCGGTGCTCTCGCTCCTGCTCGACGCGTACCAGCGGCGCGACAAGGTCGGTCTGGTCACCTTCCGGGGGCGCGACGCCGAGGTCGCGCTGCCGCCGACCTCCTCCGTGGACGCCGCCGCCGCCCGGCTCGAACAGCTTCCGACGGGCGGCCGGACCCCGCTGTCCGCCGGTCTGCTGAAGGCCCACGAGGTGCTGCGGGTCGAACGGCTGCGGGACCCCTCGCGCCGCCCCCTGCTCGTCGTCGTGACCGACGGCCGGGCGACCGGCGGCGCCGACCCGGTGGGCCTTGCGGCCCGTGCCGCACGGCTGCACGCCGCCGAGGGCACGGCCGCGGTGGTCGTGGACTGCGAGAGCGGACCGGTGCGGCTGGGCCTCGCGGGCACCCTGGCGCGCGAACTCGGCGGAACCGCCGTCACCTTGGACGAGCTGCGCGCCGACTCGATCGCCGGCCTCGTCAGAGACGTACAGGCAGCAGGACAGACAAACAGGAGGGCCGCATAATGCCGCAGGGACAGCCGACCGTCGTGCCCGACGACGGTCTGACCACCCGTCAGCGCCGGAACCGGGCACTGGTGATGGTGCACACCGGTGTGGGCAAGGGGAAGTCGACCGCCGCGTTCGGCATGGCGCTGCGCGCCTGGAACCAGGGTTGGCCGATCGGGGTGTTCCAGTTCGTCAAGTCCGCCAAGTGGCGGGTCGGCGAGGAGAACGCCCTCAAGGCGCTCGGCGAGACCGGCAAGGGCGGCACCGTCACCTGGAACAAGATGGGCGAGGGCTGGTCCTGGATCCAGCGCGAGGTCGCCGAGGGCGAGCAGTCGCACGAGGACAAGGCGCGCGAGGGCTGGGAGCAGGTCAAGCGGGACCTGGCCGAGGAGAAGTACACGTTCTACGTCCTCGACGAGTTCGCGTACCTGCTGCACTGGGGTTGGATCGACGTCAAGGAGGTCGTCGAGGTGCTGCGCGACCGTCCCGGGCAGCAGCACGTCGTCATCACCGGCCGCAACGCGCCGCAGGAGCTCGTGGACTTCGCCGATCTCGTCACCGACATGTCCAAGGTCAAGCACCCGATGGACGCCGGCCAGAAGGGCCAGCGGGGCATCGAGTGGTAGCACGTCTCGTCATCGCCGCGCCCTCCTCCGGCGCGGGCAAGACCACGGTCGCGACCGGCCTGATGGCCGCGTTCGCGGGCCGTGGTCTGGCCGTCTCCCCGCACAAGGTCGGGCCCGACTACATCGACCCGGGCTACCACGCGCTCGCGACCGGCCGGCCGGGGCGCAACCTCGACGCGTACATGTGCGGCACGGGACTGATCGCGCCGCTCTTCGCCCACGGGGCGCGCGACTGCGACCTGGCCGTGGTCGAAGGGGTCATGGGCCTGTACGACGGGGCCGCCGACCAGGGCGAGCTGGCGTCCACCGCGCAGGTGGCGAAGCTGCTCAAGGCCCCGGTGGTGCTGGTGGTCGACGCCTCCTCGCAGTCCCGGTCGGTGGCGGCACTGGTGCACGGCTTCGCCTCCTGGGACCCGGAGGTGCGGATCGGGGGCGTGATCCTCAACAAGGTCGCGACGGACCGGCACGAGCACCTGCTGCGGGAAGCGCTCGGGGAATCGGGAGTGCCGGTCCTCGGCGTCCTGCGGCGGGCGCCCGCGGTCGCCACGCCGTCGCGGCACCTGGGGCTCGTGCCGGTGGCCGAGCGGCAGGCCCAGGCGGTGGAGGCGGTGGCCGCACAGGCGGAGCAGGTGCGCGCCGGCTGTGACCTGGACGCCCTGTGGGCGCTCGCCCGGTCGGCACCGCCGTTGCCCGTCGAGCCCTGGGCACCGGAGGTCGCCGGCCGGTCGGGCACGAGCGGTTCCGGCACGCCGGCGGAGCAGCCGTCCGCCCCGAGGGTGGCGGTGGCCGGCGGGGCGGCCTTCACCTTCTCGTACGCCGAGCACACGGAGTTGCTGCGGGCTGCCGGGGCCGAGGTCGTGACCTTCGACCCGCTGCGGGACGAAACCCTCCCCGAGGGCACCCGCGGGCTCGTCATCGGGGGTGGTTTCCCCGAGATGTACGGACCCGAACTGTCCGCCAACGAGCGCCTCCGCAAGGCCGTCGCCGAGCTCGCCGCCTCCGGGGCGCCCGTCGTCGCCGAATGCGCCGGGCTCCTCTACCTGGCGCGGTCCCTCGACGGCGCGCCCATGTGCGGGGTGCTCGACGCCGACGCACGGATGTCGGAGCGGCTGACCCTGGGCTACCGGGACGCGGTCGCGGTGAGCGACAGCGTCCTGGTGCCGGCCGGGGCACGGATGCGGGGGCACGAGTTCCACCGCACCGTGATCGAGCCGGATGCCGGGGCGCGGGCGGCCTGGGGGCTGCGGCAGCCGGTGCGGCGGGTGGAGGGCTTCGTGCAGGACGGGGTCCACGCCAGCTATGTGCACACCCACTGGGCGGGGTCCCCCGAGGTCGCCGTGCGGTTCGTGGAGCACTGCGCGTGAGGTCAGCCGCCGGAGACGCCCACCACGAGCCAGATGAAGGCCACGCCCGCCACCGTGCACAGCAGGGTGGAACGGGCGGGGTGCGCGTGGTGGGCCTCCGGCAGGATCTCGGCGGCGGCGAGGTAGAGCAGGGCGCCGCCGAAGAAGCCGAGATAGCTGCCGAGCAGTTCCTCCGGAAGGGTGAACAGCACGGTGGAGGCGGCACCCAGGAGCGGGGCGACGGCGTCCGCGACGAGCATCGCGAGGGCCCTGCGGCGGGCGTTCCCGTAGAGGCTCGTGATCGTGTACGTGTTGAAGCCGTCGGCGAAGTCATGGGTGATGACGGCGAGCGCGACGGTGGCCCCCATGCCGCCGCCGACCTGGAAGGCGGCGCCGAGCGCGACGCCGTCCATGAGGCTGTGGAGGACCATCGCGGAGGCCGCCGTGAGTCCGACCTGGGGAGCCCTCTCGTCGGCTCCGACGCCGCGCGCGGCCCGGCGGACGGCGAGCAGGCGCTCGACGACGTGGGCGAAGAGGAAGCCCCCGACGAAGAGCAGCAGGGCCTCCGGAACGCCGAAGACCTCGTGGCCCGCGGCCTCCAGGGCCTCGGGCAGGAGGTCGAGTCCGACGACGCCGAGCATGAGTCCACCGGCGAGGCCGAGGACGAGGTGGCGGCGGTCGGTGACGCGTCCGGCGACCCAGCCGCCGAAGAGCGTCATGAGGAACGCGCCGAGCGCGACGACTACTGCCATGGGGCTTTGCTATCGGATGGGACGCCGGGTGTGCACCTCGGCGTCGGCGCCCGGGCCGGGGTTCCGGCGGAGGAGGTGCTCGGGCTGATCGGCGCGGCACTGCGGGAGGCCGGGCTGGCGGCCGAGCGGGTGCGGTCGGTCGGCACGCTCGACGCCCGCACCGCGGAGCCGGGGATCGTGGCGGCGGCCGCACGGCTCGGGGTGCCGGTGCGGGGGTTCGCGGCGGAGGAGCTCGCCGCCGTGCCCGTACCGAACCCGTCGGCTCTGCCACTGGCCGGTACGGGGACGGCATCCGTGGCGGAGGCGGCGGCGCTGCTGGCGGCGGGCGGCACCGGGGCGGGCGCGATGCTGCTCTTACCGAAGCGGAAAACCCGACGCGCGACGTGCGCAATAGCCGGATTTGCGTCCTTTCGTCCATACGAAGTGACGTCTGTCGCACGGTTGTTGCCCTTGACGCCCGGGTACATCGCTGGCGAGCCTGGCTCACCCCCCACCATCCCCCTCACCCCCCACACGGCGGCCATGGACACCCACACCCACCCCGACGCACACGACCTGCGCCACCACGGTGACGCAGAGGTCCGGGACGAGAAGCTCGTCGACCTGGCGGTCAACGTCCGGACGGGCACCCCGCCGGATTGGCTACGGAAGCGGATCGCCGACTCGCTGACCGGCCTCGCGGCCTACCCGGACGGCCGGGCAGCACGGGCGGCGGTGGCCGAGCGGCACGACCTGCCCTCGCAGCGGGTGCTCCTGACGGCCGGGGCCGCGGAGGCGTTCGTGCTGCTCGCACGGGCACTTCCGATACGACGACCGGTGGTGGTGCACCCCCAGTTCACCGAGCCGGAAGCGGCGCTGCGGGACGCGGGCCACGAGGTGGACCGGGTGCTGCTGCGCGCGGAGGACGGCTTCCGGTTGGACCCGGCGCAGGTGCCGGAGGACGCCGACCTGGTGGTGATCGGGAATCCGACGAACCCGACGTCCGTGCTGCACCCGGCGGCCTCGATCGCCTCGCTCGCCCGCCCCGGGCGGATCCTGGTCGTGGACGAGGCCTTCATGGACGCGGTGCCGGGCGAGCGGGAATCGCTGGCCGGCCGGACCGACGTGCCCGGGCTCGTGGTGCTGCGGAGCCTCACCAAGACCTGGGGGCTCGCCGGCCTGCGCATCGGCTACGTACTGGCCGAACCGGAGACGATAGCGGCACTGGAGCGGACGCAGCCCCTGTGGCCCGTGTCGACACCGGCCCTGGTGGCGGCCGAAGCCTGCATGTCGCGGGCGGCGCTCGCGGAGGCGGAATACGCGGCGCACCGGATCGACGTGGAGCGGTCCCACCTGCTGGCCGGGCTTGCGGAGTTCGACGAGGTGCGGACGGTCGCGGGTGCCGAGGGCCCCTTCGTCCTGTTGTGGATCGACGGGGCGGACACCGTCCGGGAGCGGCTGCGCTCGCTCGGGTTCGCCGCCCGACGGGGCGACACCTTCCCGGGGCTCGACCGGAACTGGCTGCGGCTCGCGGTGCGCGACCGGGTGACGACGAACCGGTTCTTGCAGGCACTCGACCAGGCACTCCTGATGGGCGGTTGACCGGCCGGTCGGCGCGCACGCGGAAGGGCCGGGGAGGGCGACGTCGTCACC
>NZ_JBHYMK010000058.1:0-50684 GCF_042743065.1 Streptomyces sp. NPDC058872 | reverse complement strand
CTCTGCGTTTGTTCTCTGCGACTGCCCACACCGCCCCCGGCCCGCGGCGGCCGCCCTCCCGGCCGGCGGCGCGGGGCCGGGGGGCCGGGGGCCGCGGGGGCCGGCCCCTCCCGTCTCGCCGGCTTCTCCCGCCCTCGGTCCCTTCCGGCGCGCGACGGACCGGGCACGGGCTCGGCCGCCGCGGCGACTTCGGCGAGCAGGCGCCGGCAGACCGCGGCGAGCTCCGGCGTCCCCGCGGTCAGGTCGACGACCGTCTCCGTACGGGCCGGGGCGGTCGTCCCCCCGTCGAGGATGCGTCCGGCCCGCAGCAGCGCCCGGTCCTTCCCCCCGGTCGGCGCCAGGCTGATCCAGCGGCGCACGTGCTCACCCCTGATCACCACACCGCCGCCCCGCTCCCGGTACACCGTGTGCTCCCGCCACAGCACCCTGGCCAACTCGTCCGCCGTCTCCCTGAGCTGCACGTACATCGTCTTCCCCCACGCTCGTCATCGTTCCCCCGGTCCGGCCAGCCGCCGACTCTAGTGCGCGCCGTCGCCCCCGCACGCGACACCCCACGCGCACGCCCCTTACCCGCCGAAGTCGTACACCGTGACCGCTATCTCCCGCTCCGCGAGCCGGCGCAGGACCAGGGGTTCGACCTTGCTCCAGGAGCCGCCGGCGAGCCCACAACCGATCCGCGGCATGTGCACGGACGCCCCGAGCCCGAGCGCCTTCTCCGCAAGCAGCGCGAGGGCCGCGTCGATCGCCTCGTACCGCACGGGAACGCCACGGCTCCGAACCGTCCGCATCCCCCGCTGGCCCACCAGATTGGCCACCCAGACGGACGGCTCTACCCGGACGAACTGGGCCGCGCCGAGCCCGAAGTCGTTCCCCGCCCGCTCGCGGTGCCACCGGCGATAGGCCGCTTCCGGCTCCGGCCAGCGGCGGGACACCGTCCGGACGAAGCCCTTGCCCCAACCGCCCAGGTCATTGCAGACGTGCGCGAGGATCCTGATGCCCTCGCCGTGCGGCGCGGTCGCGTCCCCCCGGACATACGTGATCTCCTTCATGACGATCACGCTACGGCTCGCCACTGACAGCGACGCGGGTCTTTTACACGAGTGGTGCGACAGCAATACTGTTCAAGCGATCCGGACTGGCGGGTCGGTGGTGCGGGAAGCGAGGCGGCTCGGATGGGCGTCGGGAGTGGCGGGGAGGGCGGGCCGAGCTACACCGTGGACGAACTGGCCGCGCGGGCCGGGGTGACGGTGCGGACGGTTCGCTTCTACGGAACCCGGGGATTGCTGCCGCCGCCCGTCATCGGCGCGCGTCGGGTCGGGCACTACGGACAGGACCACCTGTCGCGGCTCGCGCTCATCGAGGAGCTGCAGCGACAGGGCATGACGCTGGCGGCGATCGAGCGCTACCTGGAGCAACTGCCGTCCGACCTCAGTGCGCAGGACCTGGCGATCCACCGGGCCCTGGTGGCGTCGTGGGCGCCCGAGTCCGCGGAGACGATCACCCGGCGCGAGTTGGACCGGCGGGCCGGGCGGGCGCTGACCGAACGCGACGTGGACCGGCTGGCCGCCATGGGCGTCCTCGACCGCACCGAGGACGACGACGCCTACCGGCTCGACGGGGCGCTGCTCCGGCTCGGGGTGGAGCTCCTGGAGGTGCCGATCGAACACGAGACGATCCTCGCTTCCCGGACCGTGCTGCTGGAGCACGCGCGGGCGGCGGCCCAGGAGCTTTCCCGGCTCTTCCGGGACGAGGTGTGGAGCCCGTACCGGGAGAGCGGGGAGGACCCGGACCACCTGAGCGCGATGAAGTCGCTCTCGGCCCACATGCAGCCGATGGTGGTCCAGGCCCTCCTCACGGCGTTCCAGCGGTCGTTGAGCGAGGAGCTCCGGACCGCGTTCCGCGGTCCGTGAGCGCTAGTCGGCGAAGACCTCGCCCCGCTCGGCCTTCTCCACCAGGAGGGCCGGCGGGGCGAACCGCTCGCCGTACGCCTCCGCCAGTTCGCGCGCGCGGGCCACGAAGCCGGCCACCCCGCCCTCGTAGCCGTTGACGTACTGGAGGATGCCACCGGTCCAGGCCGGGAAGCCGATGCCCATGATGGAGCCGATGTTGGCGTCGGCGACCGAGGTCAGGACGCCTTCCTCCAGGAGCCGGACGGTGTCCAGGGCCTCGGCGAAGAGCATCCGCTCCTGCATGTCGCGGAAGGGAATCTCGTACCCGGGCTTCGTGAAGTGCTCGCGCAGCCCCGGCCACAGCTTCCCGCGGCTCCCGTCCTCGCCGTACTCGTAGAAGCCCGCACCACCGCTGCGGCCGGGGCGGCCGAACTCGTCGACCATGCGGTCGATGACGACCTCGCCCGGATGGGTGGCCCAGGTGCCGCCGGCCTCCTCGACCGCGCGCTTGGTCTCGTTGCGGATCTTGCGGGGCAGGGTGAGGGTCAGCTCGTCCATGAGGGAGAGGACCTTCGCCGGGTAGCCGGCCTGGGCGGCGGCCTGCTCGATCGAGGCGGGCTCGATGCCCTCGCCGACCATCGCGACGCCCTCGTTGATGAAGTGGCCGATCACCCGGGAGGTGAAGAAGCCGCGCGAGTCGTTGACGACGATCGGCGTCTTGTTGATCTGCCGGACCAGGTCGAAGGCGCGGGCGAGGGCCTCGTCGCCGGTGCGCTCGCCCTTGATGATCTCGACGAGGGGCATCTTGTCGACCGGCGAGAAGAAGTGCAGGCCGATGAAGTCGCCCTGGCGCTCGACCCCCTCGGCGAGGACGGTGATCGGCAGGGTGGAGGTGTTGGAGCAGAGCAGCGCGTCGGGCTCGACGACGTGCTGGATCTCCTGGAAGACCTTGTGCTTGAGGGCCGTGTCCTCGAAGACCGCCTCGATGACCGCGTCGCAGCCGGCCAGATCCGCCGCGTCGGCCGTGGGCGTGATGCGGGCGAGGAGCGCGTCGGCCTTCTCCTGGGTGGTGCGGCCACGGGCGACGGCCTTGGCGCAGAGCTTCTCGGAGTAGCCCTTGCCCTTGGCCGCGGACTCGGCGGAGACGTCCTTCAGGACGACCTCGATGCCGGCACGGGCACAGGAGTACGCGATGCCGGCGCCCATCATGCCGGCGCCGAGGACGGCGACCTTGCGGACCCGGCGGCGCTCGATGCCCCGGGGCCGGCTGGCACCGGAATTGACGGCCTGGAGGTCGAAGAAGAACGCCTGGATCATGTTCTTCGCGGTCTGGCCGGTGACCAGCTCGGTGAAGTAGCGGGACTCGATGGTGCTGGCGGTCTCGAAGTCGACCTGGGAGCCCTCGACCGCGGCGGCCATGATGGCACGGGGCGCCGGATAGGGAGCGCCGTTCAGCTGCTTGCGCAGGTTGGCCGGGAAGGCCGGCAGGTTGGCGGCGAACTTCGGGTTCGACGGGGTGCCGCCGGGGATCCGGTAGCCGGGGACGTCCCAGGGCTGCCGGGACTCGGGGTGGGCGTCGATGAAGGCGATGGCCTTCGCCATCATCTCCTCGGGGGTGGCGGCGAGCTCGTGGACGAGTCCGCTGTCCAGGGCGCGCCGGGGGGTGTACTGGGTGCCCTGGAGGAGCACCTTCAGGAGGGCGTCGGTGATGCCCATGAGGCGCACGGTGCGGGTGACTCCGCCGCCGCCGGGCAGCAGGCCGAGGGTGACCTCCGGCAGGCCGATCTTGGAGCCGGACGCTTCGAGGGCCACGCGGTGGTGGGAGGCGAGGGCGATCTCGTAGCCGCCGCCGAGGGCCGCGCCGTTGATGGCGGCGACGACGGGCTTGCCGAGCGTCTCGATGCGGCGCAGTGCGCCCTTCATCTCAAGGGCGGCCTCGAAGATGTCCCGGGCGTGCTCGGGACCTGCCTGGATCATGTCCTTGAGGTCGCCGCCCGCGAAGAAGGTCTTCTTCGCGGAGGTGTAGATGATGCCGCGGACGGAGTCCTTCTCGGCCTCCAGACGGTCGGCGGTCGCGGTGATCGAGGCCCGGAAGGCCTGGTTCATGGTGTTGGCGGACTGGTCGGGGTCGTCGAGGACGAGGGTGACGATCCCGGTCTCGTCCTGCTCCCAGCGGATGGTGGTGCTTTCGGTCATCGGGTTCTCTCCGTAAGGGGTTCGGACGGGACGGTCAGACGCGCTCGACGACGGTGGCGATGCCCATGCCGCCGCCCACGCAGAGGGTGGCGAGGCCGTAGCGCTTGTCCTGGCGCTCCAGTTCGTCGACGAGGGTGCCGAGGATCATCGCGCCCGTGGCGCCGAGCGGGTGGCCGAGCGCGATGGCGCCGCCGTTGACGTTGACCTTGTCCAGTGAGGTGCCCATGTCCTTGACGAAGCGCAGGACGACGGCCGCGAAGGCCTCGTTGATCTCGATCAGGTCGATGTCGTCGATGGTGAGGCCGGCCTTGGCGAGGGCCTTGCGGGTCGCCGGGGCGGGGCCGGTGAGCATGATGGTGGGCTCGGAGCCGGAGACGGCCGCCGAAACGATCCGGGCGCGCGGAGTGAGCCCGTACCGCTCGCCGACCTCCTTGGAACCGATGGCGACGAGGGAGGCCCCGTCGACGATGCCGGAGGAGTTGCCCGCGTGGTGGACGTGGTCGATCTCCTCGACCCAGTGGTACTTCTGCAGGGCGACGGCGTCGAAGCCGCCGAGCTCGCCGATGTCGGCGAAGGAGGGCTTGAGGCGGGCGAGGGAGTCGGCGGTGGTGCCGGGCCGGAGGTGCTCGTCGTGGTCCAGGACGGTGAGACCGGCGCGGTCCTTGACGGGGACGACGGAACGGGCGAAGCGGCCGTCCTTCCAGGCCGCGGCGGCGCGCTCCTGGGAGAGGGCGGCGTACTCGTCGACGTCGCGGCGGGTGAAGCCCTCGATGGTGGCGATGAGGTCGGCGCCAATACCCTGGGGGACGAAGTTGGTCTCCAGGTTGGTCATGGGGTCGGCGAACCAGGCACCGCCGTCGGAGGCCATCGGGACGCGGGACATGGACTCGACGCCACCCGCGAGGACCAGGTCCTCCCAGCCGGAGCGGACCTTCATGGCGGCCATGTTGACGGCTTCGAGGCCGGAGGCGCAGAAGCGGTTCTCCTGGACGCCGGCGACGGTGTCGGGGAGGCCCGCGGCGATGGCGGCGATCCGGGCGATGTCGGAGCCCTGGTCGCCGACCGGGCCGACGACGCCGAGGACGATGTCGTCGATGGCGGCCGGGTCGAGTCCGGGGTGGCGGGCCTGGATCTCGCGGATGAGGCCGACGACCAGGTCGATGGGCTTGGTGCCGTGCAGGGAGCCATTGGCCTTGCCGCGTCCGCGCGGGGTGCGGATCGCGTCGTACACGTACGCTTCGGTGCTCACGGAAAGCCTTTCGCGATGAGGGTGTGAGGAGACGGGCGGCGGGAGGTCAGCCGAGGAGGGAACGGCCGATGATCTCCTTCATGATCTCGGTGGTACCGCCGTAAATGGTCTGGATGCGGCCGTCGGTGAAGGCGCGGGCGACCGGGAATTCGCTCATGTAGCCGTATCCGCCGTGCAGTTGCAGACAGCGGTCGGCGACCCGCTTCTGGAGTTCGGTCGCCCACCACTTGGCCATGGAGGCGTGGACGGCGTCGAGCCCTCCGTCGTTGTGCTCCTCGATGCACCGGTCGACGAAGGTCCGGGTGACGGCGCACTCGGTGGCCATCTCGGCGATCTCGAAGCGGATGTGCTGCAGCCGGGAGAGCGGGCGGCCGAACGCCTCCCTCTCCTTGACGTACCGGGTGGTGACCTCCAGGAGGTGCTCGGCCCCCGCGATGCCGGCGACGGCGATGGCGAGGCGCTCCTGGGCCAGATTGGTCATGAGGTGGATGAAGGCGCCGTTCAGCTCGCCGAGCAGGTTCTCCTTGGGGACGCGGACGTCGGTGAAGAAGAGTTCCGCGGTGTCCTGGGACTTCTGGCCGATCTTGTCCAGGTTCCGGCCGCGCTCGAAGCCCTCCGCCCCCCGCTCGACGACGAGCAGGGAGAGGCCGTGGGCACCGCCCTCGGGGGTGGTCCGGGCGACGACGACGACCAGGTCGGCGAGGACGCCGTTGGAGATGAAGGTCTTGGAGCCGTTGAGGACCCAGTGGTCCCCGCGGTCCTCGGCGGTGGTGCGGATCCCCTGGAGGTCGGAGCCGGCACCGGGTTCCGTCATGGCGATGGCGGTGATGATCTCACCGGAGCAGAAGCCGGGCAGCCAACGTCGCTTCTGCTCCTCGGTGCCGAGCGAGGTGAGGTACGGGCCGATGATGTCGTTGTGCAGGCCGATGGCGAGGCCGGGCGCCCCGGCCCGGGTGAACTCCTCGGCGAGGACGGCGCCGTAGCGGAAGTCGGGGTTGCCGCCGCCGCCGTGCTCCTCGTCGACGGCGAGCCCGAGGAGCCCCTGGCGGCCTGCGGCGAGCCAGGCCTCGCGGGAGACGATGCCGTCCTTCTCCCACTGTGCGTAGTGGGGCAGCACCTCCTTCTCCAGGAAGGTGCGCACGGTCGTGCGGAACGCCTCGTGGTCCTCGGTGTAGAGCTGACGCTTCATGCTTCGGGCTCCAGGGTCTTGAGGGTGGGGACGGCCCAGTCGTGGGCGACGCCGGCGGTGTCGGCACCGGGCAGGGCGGGCCCCCTGCGGAGGGTGCCGGGGGTGACGGAGAATCGGGGTGCGGGGGCCGGCTGGGCGGTCCCGCCCTGCTCGACGAAGGTGGCCCGGGCGGCCAGATGGGGGTGGGACGGGGCTTCGCGCAGGGAGAGCACGGGGGCGACGCAGGCGTCGGATCCGTCGAACACGGCGGCCCACTCCTCACGGGTGCGGCTCCGGAAGCGGTCCGCGACGGCCCCACGCAGTTCGGACCAGCGGGCGAGGTCGTGGCGGGGCGGAACGACGTCCGCGACCCCGAGCAGACGGACGAACTCGGCGTAGAACCGCTCTTCCAGGGCGCCGACCGCCATGTGGCCGCCGTCGGAGGTCTCGTACACGCCGTAGAAGGGGCAGCCGCCGTCGAGCAGGTTGACCCCCCTGCGGTCCTGCCAGCTGCCGGCCGCGAGCATGCCGTGGATCATGGTGGTGAGGTGGGCGGCGCCGTCGACGATGGCGGCGTCCACGACCTGGCCCTCGCCGTGCGCCCGGGCGTGCTGGAGGGCCGCGAGGACGCCGATGACGAGGTACAGGGAGCCGCCCGCGTAGTCGCCCAGGAGGTTGGCGGGGATCGTGGGCGGCCCGTCGGGGTCGGGGCCGATCATGCCGAGGGTTCCGGTGATCGCGATGTAGCCGACGTCGTGTCCGGCGGTCGCGGCGAGCGGGCCTTCCTGGCCCCAGCCGGTCATCCGTCCGTAGACGAGGCGCGGGTTGCGGGCGAGGCAGGGCTCCGGGCCGACGCCGAGGCGCTCGGCGACGCCGGGCCGATAGCCCTCGATCAGGACGTCGGCCCGCTCGACGAGGTCGAGCACGACGGCGGCGCCGTCCTCGGCCTTGAGGTCGACGAGGACGGAGCGCTTGTTGCGGTTGGTGAGGTCCTGGGCGGGGTCGATGCCGAGGCCGGCACCTCCGGGGCGGTCGACGCGCACCACGTCGGCACCGAGGTCGGCCAGGAGCATGGCGGCGAAGGGGCCGGGTCCGATCCCGGCGAGTTCGACCACCCGCACCCCCGAGAGGGGACCGTTCCGAGCCGTGTGCGTCGTGCTCATCGAGCCCCCAGAAGTGTGTGACACCAATGATGTAACACCAGAGATGCTAGGAACGTGTTCCACTCGGCACAAGCCCCCCGGCCGAGCAAGCGCTTGGAAAATGCGGAGTCCGGGACTTCCGCTATCCTCCGCCGACGACAACCGCGCTCGGCGGCGCGGTACGGCCGAAACGAGGGGCTTGATGGAGACAGGGGCGGGCGTGGGGCGCGAGACCGGCGCGAGACCGTATGACGTGGTGCTCTTCGGGGCGACCGGCTTCGTGGGCGAGCTCACCGCGGAGTACCTGGCCGAGCAGGCCCCGCCGGAGTGCCGCTGGGCACTCGCCGGGCGCAGCATCGGCAAGCTGGAGGCCTTGCGGGACCGGCTCGCCGCCGGGCGCCCGCACCTCGCCGCCCTGCCCCTGCTCCTCGCGGACTCGGCCGACCCGGACTCGCTGCGCGCCCTGGCCGAGTCCGCCCGGGTGGTGGCGACCACCGTCGGCCCCTACGTCTGGTACGGCGAAGGGCTGGTCGCCGCCTGCGCGGAGGCCGGCACGGACTACCTGGACCTGACCGGCGAGACCGAGTTCGTGGACCGCGTGTTCGTCCGGTACGACGGACGGGCCCGGGAGACCGGCGCGCGGATCGTGCACGCCTGCGGCTTCGACTCCGTCCCGCACGACCTGGGCGTGCACTTCACCGTCCACCAGCTGCCGGAGGGCGTGCCGCTGCGCATCGACGGCTTCGTCCGGGTCGGTGCCGCCTTCTCCGGCGGTACCTTCGCGTCCGCCCTGACCGTACTCGGCCGGGGCCGGGAAGTGCTGCGGGCCGCACGCGAACGGCGCCTGCACGAGCCGCGGTTGGTGGGTCGCCGGGCCCGGGCGCCGCTGGGCGGACCGAGGTTCAGCCGGGAGACGGGCACCTGGGCGCTGCCGCTCCCGACGCTCGACCCCCGGGTCGTGGCCCGTTCGGCCGCGTCACTCGAACGGTACGGGCCGGACTTCCGCTATCGCCACTACGCCTCCGTGAAGACGCTTCCGATGGCCCTCGGGGGCGCCGCAGTCGCCGGCGCGACCGCAGCGGTCGCGCAGCTCGCCCCGGTCCGCTCGTGGTTGACGGAGCGCTACGCCGCGGGGCAGGGACCCTCGGCCGAGCGGCGCGCCCGCAGCTGGTTCTCCGTGCGGTTCGTGGGGGAGGGCGGCGGACGGCGGGTCTTCACGGAGGTGTCGGGCGGCGACCCCGGCTACGACGAGACGGCCAGGATGCTCGCCGAGTCGGCCCTCTGCCTGGCCTTCGACCCGCTCCCGAAGACGGCCGGTCAAGTGACGACGGCGACGGCCATGGGCGATGCGCTGATCGACAGGCTGCGGGCGGCGGGCATCCGCTTCCGGGTGGCACACCGGGGATAGCCCGCCCCGACCGCCGGTCCCCCGTCGCCGGAGCCGCGAGGGACCGAGCCCTCAGGGCCGCACGAGGCGGAAGGGGTGGCCCGCCGGGTCCGCGTAGACGCGCGCCCCGCCGCCCCCGCCGTCGAGCGGTACGGCCCCGAGGGCGAGGACGGCCTCGTGGGCGGCGGCCAGGTCGTCGACCCGCACGTCGAGGTGGAACTGCTGCTCCGGGGCGCCCCAGACGGGTGGGCTGTGATCGGCGACGCCCTGGAAGACGAGGACCGGTCCGCTGGCGCCGCGCAGGACCACCGACCCTCCGCCGACGGCCCACCGGGGATCGCTCTCCTCCACCTCACCGCCAATCAACCCTCGGTAGAAGCGGGCGAGTTCAGGGGCGTCGGGGCAGTCGAGGACGATGCCGCGCAGTCGCCCGATCACCCGGTGGCCCCGGTGCCGAGGACGTACGGGAGGGCACGGAACCGGGCCGGGTCGAACGGTCCGGAGACGCTCGGGTCCGGGCCTCGGTCGTGGCCGTGCGGCCGGACGGGAAGGGGTGCTGTCATGCACCCCACCCTGCCCGCCCCGGGCTGCGGACCGGTATCCGTACGGGTACTCAACTCGCCCCGTGCGAACTGGGCATCCGAACGGATCGTGCCCGGTGGGGCCCGTCCGTCGCGCGACCTGGCCGCGGCGGCACGCTTCCGGGGCGAAGGGCCCGGGCCGAGCGTGCCGTTCCGGGTGGACACGTCCGTCCTGCGGCTCCGTTCAGAGCTCCCCCGACGCTTCCTTGAGGGCGCGGCGGCAGAGGGAATCCGCCCGCCGGGTGGTCTCCGGGATCCGGTAGCGGGGAGTGAGACGGAGGGTGTGGGCACAGGCGCGGGCGAGGGAGACCCGGTGGCCCACCGACACGAACACGGGCTTCACCCCGGTCCGGGTGCGCAGGGCCCGGCCGACCTCCTCGCCCTCGGCCAGCAGCGGGGCGGCGTCACCGCGCTCGGGGCCGGGCTGGGCGTGGGTGAAGGCGAAGGGATTCTTGGCGACGCCGATCGAGGGCCGCCCGGTGAGCACCCCGAGATGGCTGGCGAGCCCGAAGCGGCGGGGGTGCGCGAGGCCGTAGCCGTCGCAGACCAGCAGGCCCGGATCGGCGGCCAGGGCGTCGAGCGCGGCGAGCAGGGTGGGGATCTCCCGGAAGGCGAGGAGCCCGGGGACGTAGGGGAAGGAGACCCGGCCGACCGCCGTGGCCTCCTCCACCACGTCCAGGGTCCGGGCGTCGAGCACGACGGCCGCGGCGGCAACGAGGTCCCGCTCGTCGTCATAGGCCACGTCGAGGCCCGTGACGTGACCCTCGCCGACCGTCGGCCCCTCCTCGTCGCGCACGAGCCGCCCGCGCAGCTCCTCCTGGACGGCGCGGGCTGCGCCCTCGTCTGCGGGCCAGCCCGCCGGAATCTCGATGATCGCCATGGTGCGGATCACCCTACGACCGGTCGGACGTCCTTCCCAAGGGCCGGAACGCCGCCCCGGGCCGGAGGTGCGACGGGTAGCCTGGCGATCATGTTCGTACTGGAATTGACCTACACCGCCCCCGTCGAGCGGGTGGACGCGCTGCTCGACGCGCACGTCGCGTGGCTGGACGCGCAGTACGCCGCCGGCGTGTTCCTGGCGTCGGGGCGGAAGAACCCGCGGGACGGCGGGGTCATCCTGGCCGCCGGGGTCGACCGCGCGGAGATCGAGAAGATCGCGGCGGCCGACCCGTTCAGCGTCGAGGGCGTGTGTGGCTACCGGATCACGGAGTTCTACGCGACCAAGACGGTCGACGAGATCTCCGCGTACCGGGACCAGCTGCCCGCCTAGGGATCGCGCGGGCCTCCCGCACGGCCTGCGGGCGGACCGGGCTACTTCCCGAACGCCCCCCAGGGTCGTGCCAGCCGGGCGATCCGGCCCTTCTCCCCCGAGGCCCAGCAGGAGCCGTCCGGCGTGCAGTCGACCGTGTCGTAGGAGCCGGTGTCGACGGTGCGCCAGGTGCGGCCCCCGTCCGTGGTGAGGTCGGTGCCGGTGGGGCCGACGGCGAGCGCCGCGCTGCCGCGGTGCGGGAGCCAGGCGACGCCGGAGCGGTAGGCGGGCGGCGGGGTGGCGGAAGCGGCCCAGGTGCGGCCCGCGTCACCCGTCACTGCGGCGGCCCTGGGCGAGGGCTGGTCCTTGCGGTAGTCACCGCCGACGGCGATGCCGTGCCGACGGTCCCGGAAGGCGAGCGCGAACACGCCCTTGGCCCCTTCCCCCGCGGGGATCGTGGTCTCGGTGGCCGTCCAGTTCAGCCCTCGGTCCGCGGAGTGCAGCACGCGCCCGGTCGCCCCTCCTCCGGTCGCCAGCCACACGTCCTTCGGCCCCGATGACACCAGGCACTGCCCGCTCGCCGCGAAGCCGGCCTCGCCGGGCAGTGCGTCCGGCATTCCGGCGTTCGGGAGGACCTGCCAGGACCTGCCGCCGTCGCGGGTGGAGAGGATGCGGTACTTCCCGTCCACCGGATCGCTCATCGCGAGCCCGTGCCGGTGGTCGAAGAAGGTCATGCAGTCGTAGAAGGCCCGGGCGTCGGCGTTGCGGAAGGTTTCCGTCCAAGTCGCACCGCCGTCCTCGGTCCGCAGCACCCGGGACGCCTCGCCCTCTCCGATGGCGAGGACGACGGCCCGGCGGGCGTCGAAGGCCTCGACGTCACGGAACTCCAGCTCGCCCGCGCCCGGCGGAGAGACGTCGCGCCAGCTCCGGCCGCCGTCCGTGGTGCGCAGCACCGTGCCCTTCGAACCCGCGGCCCACGCGGTCCTGCGGTCGACCGGCGCGAGCCCGCGGAAGCGGGCGTCGGTGTCGGTCGACGTCAGCTGCCAGCCGGTCGCGGCCGTGGGGGTCTCCCCGGCCCGCGCCGGAGCTGCCAGGGTCAGCGCCAGCGCCGCCCCGATCAGCCCCACCGACATCGTTCGTCTCGTCTTCCCCATGGACGTCATGGCGCCGGAAGCTAGCGTCCCGAGCGGCTCCCGTCCAGGGTGCGTCCGTGGCCCGGCCTTCCTAGGCTGGAACGCATGACGGACCGTACGGGCGAGCGCGAGCGGGTGACCACCGGGCGTCCCGGACCCGGGGAGCACGTGGACCCCGAGCTGCCCGGAATCAAGGAGTACGAGGGCGAGGGCATCACCGTCACGTTCGAGCCGCGCCGCTGTCTGCACGCCGCCGCGTGCGTCCACGGCCTGCCGGAGGTCTTCGACCTGTCCCGGCGTCCCTGGGTGCTGCCCGATGCCACCGTGCCCGAGCGGGTGGCAGAGGTGGTCCGCCGCTGCCCGTCCGGGGCGCTCCAGTACCGCGACCGCACGGAGGAGGCGTCGCCCGAGCCACCGGACTCCCCCACCAGGGTGCGGCGCACGCCCTCCGGCCAGCTGGTGGTCCGGGGCGATCTGATCGTCACGGGGGCGCACGGGGACCGGCACGAGACACGGGTGGTGCTCTGCGCCTGCGGAGCCTCCGGAAACCAGCCGTACTGCGACCGTTCCGGCCCGTGCGGCAAGGCGGACGATGACGTTCCCGAGGAGCGCTGATCCGACGGGTCCCTGCCGACACCACCTCCGCGAGGGCCGTGCGCGCCCCCGCCCCGCCCGCCTCCGGGCCGGCGGACGCGCTGCCCGGAGCACCCCGGCTCCCGGCCCCGGCTGCCGCTCCGGACATCCTCGAAATCCCCGGTGACACAGCTCACGTGGGGCTCCAATGCACGTTCCGCTTGTCTTGCTCGTCTTCACTGGTGTCAGGGGGCCTGGTGTCGGGGAGACGCCCAGGATCCGAAGCCCGTGTGAGAGGAGCCGGCCTTGTCCGCCGTCATCGAGCAGGCCGTTGAAGCCCGTCTGGTCGCGTCCGCTCCCCGGATGGAGACCGTCCCGGCCACCCTGCGGTACGACCGTGAGGATCCGTACGCCGTGAGCATGGCCTTTCCGCCGCCGGCGACCCTGGAGGGCGTGGAGGTCTCCTGGGCCTTCGCGCGCGACCTCCTCGTCCAGGGGGTCGAACGTCCGGCCGGCGTCGGGGACGTGCGCCTGCGCCCGTACGGGTACGACCGCACGGTGGTCGAGTTCCACGCCCCGGAAGGGGTCGCGATGGTCCACGTCAGGACCTCGGAACTGCGCCGCTTCTTGGAGCGCTCCCAGCACCTGGTACCGGCCGGCCGGGAGCACCAGTACCTGGACTGGGACCAGGACCTGCTGGAACTGCTCCGCGGCCAGTCGTAGCAGGACCCCGGCCGAGGTTAATTCGTTTGCCGTTCCCCGGACCGGACCGTACGGTCGGTCCTGACCTTGTCGTCACCCGATCGGAGAAGGACGTTGCTCGTCTGAGGTTGCGAGACACCGAGCCGCGCGTGCCCCTCGTGCCGCGTGTGCCGTTCTCGACCTCGGCGTACGAGCCGTTCTCCCTGCTGCCCGCGCCCCGGTGTCTCCCGCGTTGCCCTCTTCTGCACCCACGCGATCCGGGAGGCCTCCATGGCACATCACCCCACGTTCATCACCTGCTCCTCGCTCTCCTTCTCCTGGCCGGACGGCACCCAGGTGTTCGACGACTTCCGACTCTCGGTCGGCCCCGGCCGCACCGGGATCGTCGGACTGAACGGCTCCGGCAAGTCCACCCTCCTGAAGCTGATCGCCGGCGAGTCGACCCCCGCGGCCGGCACGGTCCGGGTCACCGGAGAGCTCGGCTACCTGCCCCAGGATCTGGTCCTGGACACCTCACGACGGGTCGACGAGATCCTCGGCATCGCCGCCAAGCGGACCGCCCTGCACGCGATCGAGGCGGGCGACGCCTCCGAGGAGCACTTCACGGCCCTCGCCGACGACTGGGACGTGGAGGAGCGGGCCCGGGCCGCGCTCGACCGGCTCGGGCTCGACTCCATCGGCCTGGACCGGACCGTCGGCGAGGTCTCGGGCGGCGAATCGGTGCTGTTGCGCCTCGCCGCACTGCTGCTCGCGCGGCCCGACGTACTGCTGCTCGACGAGCCGACCAACAACCTGGACCTGCACGCCCGTGCCCGCCTGTACGAGGCGGTGGAGGACTGGTCCGGAGTGCTGCTCGTGGTCAGCCACGACCGCGAACTCCTCGAACGGGTCGACCAGATCGCCGACCTGCGGGACGGGACGGTCGCCTGGTACGGCGGCAACTGGTCCGCGTACGAGGCGGCGCTCGCCGCCGAACAGGAGGCGGCAGAAAGGATGGTGCGGGTCGCCGAGGCCGATGTGCAGCGACAGAAGCGCGAGTTGGCCGACACGCAGGTGAGGTCGGCGCGTCGCAAGCGGTACGGCCAGAAGAGCTTCGAGAACAAGGTCGCCTCCAAGATCGTGGCGAACGGGCGGAAGCGCGACGCGCAGGTCACGGCGGGCAAGCAGCGCACGCTGCACACGGAGCGCCTCTCGGAGGCGAAGGAGCGGCTCGACGCGGCCGTGGAAGCGGTGCGGGACGACGACGAGGTGCGGATCGAGCTGCCCCGCACCTCGGTTCCGCCGGGGCGCGAGGTCCTCTACCTGAAGGACCTGGAGCTGCGGCACGGAGCTCGGGTGGGCGGCGCGTTCGAGCTGCGCGGCCCGGAACGGATCGCCCTGGTGGGGCGGAACGGGGCCGGGAAGACGACGCTGCTCCGAACCGTCGCCGGCGAGCTGGAACCGCTGTCGGGCGAGGTGACGGCCCGGGTTCCGCTCCGCTTCCTGCCCCAGCGGCTCGACGTGCTCGACGACGGACTGAGCATCGTGGAGAACGTGGCCCGCTTCGCGCCCGCGGCGACGGGCAACGCGATCAGGGCACGGCTGGCACGGTTCCTCTTCCGGGGCGCCCGGGCGGACCGACCCGTCGGCACCCTGTCCGGCGGGGAGCGGTTCCGGGCCACGCTCGCCGCCCTGCTGCTCGCAGAGCCGGCGCCACAGCTGCTGATGCTGGACGAACCGACGAACAACCTCGACATGGCGTCGGTGCGCAAGCTGGCGGCGGCCCTCGACGCCTATGAAGGCGCCTTGGTCGTGGCGAGCCACGACGTGGCCTTCCTGGAGTCCCTGGGGATGACCCGCTGGTTGCTGCTCGACGGCGAGCTGCGGCCGACGACTCCGGAAGAGGTGCGGGAAATGACCGCGGACCCGCGCCGGAGCGAGGCTTCGGAGTTGCCGGTGGCCTGACGCCGGCGCCTCGCCGGAGACGCCCGACGCCCGACGCCCGACGCCCCTCAACGGTGCGGCACGGAAGGGAGAGGTGCCGCACCGGTCGGGAGCGGGGGCGAGCGGCCCGCTTCGCGCCCACGGCGACGGGCGCGGCGACGGGGACGGGGATCAGCGCACGGCCGGCACGGGACCCGGCCCCCGGCGGGTGCACCACCGCTCCGACGGGGGCGCCGCGAGCGCCGCTCACGTCAGCGGAGACGGCGCCTCCGATCACCTGCTCCGAACAGCGGGAGATCTGCGCTGCGTAGTCGACCGCACCCCCTTCGACGGCCGCCCCGGACGTGACCTGGGTCTCCTGCCACACCCCGGAGCAGCGAACATAACGGAACGTAATCGGACATCACCAAGGCGGGCTTGGTCGACGCCTTATGGGGCCTTAACCTACGGTCTCGTAACCTACGAATCCGTAGGTACGCCCGTATGCCCCTCTCCGTCCCCAGGAGTTCCCGTGACGCTCACCTCTCCCTCCCTCGGCAGCTCGACAGGGTGGACCGACGCACGGCTGCTCTACGCACTCGAAGAGGTCGTGGAGAAGGAGCTCAACCGGCACCTGAAGGTCACCAAGGACTGGATGCCGCACGAGTACGTGCCCTGGTCCGACGCCCGGAACTTCCCCGGCCTCTTCGAGGACGGCGAGGCCTGGGAGCCGTCGCAGTCCAAGGTCACCGACATCGGCAAGATCGCCCTCGTGGTCAACCTGCTCACCGAGGACAACCTCCCGAGCTACCACCACGAGATCGCCAGCCTCTTCGGCCGCGACGGCGCCTGGGGGACCTGGGTGCACCGGTGGACCGCCGAGGAGGGGCGGCACGGCATCGTGATGCGCGACTACCTGCTCGCCTCGCGCGCCGTCGACCCGGACAAGCTGGAGCAGTTCCGGATGGCGCACATGAGCGAGGGCTTCGAGTCGGACAACCGGCACTCGATGCTGCACTCCGTGGCGTACGTCTCGTTCCAGGAGCTCGCCACCCGCATCTCACACCGCAACACCGGCCACCAGTCGGGGGACCCGGTCTGCGACCGGATGCTCAGCCGCATCGCACTCGACGAGAACCTGCACATGATCTTCTACCGCAACCTCCTGGGCGCGGCCTTCGAGATCGCCCCCGACCTGACCATGCAGGCCGTGCGGGACGTCGTGGTCAACTTCCGGATGCCCGGGCACGGGATGCCGGGCTTCGAGCGGGCCGCCGCCCAGATGGCGATCGGCGAGATCTACAACCTGCGCATCCACCACGACGACGTCCTCGAGCCCGTACTGCGCTTCCTCAAGGTGCTCCAGATCGAGGGCCTCGGCCCGGACGGTCTGCGCGCACAGGAGGAGTTGGGGCTGTACATGAACGGACTGGACAGCGAGGCGAGCAAGTTCGACGAGAAGCTCGCCGCCCGCAAGGCACGCATGGCCGCCCGCGCGGCCGGCTGAGCCGCTCCGGGACGACGCCTTCACCGCCCTCCGCCCTCCGCCCCCAACGGGGCCGCGGGCGGAGGGCGGACCGGCTCAACCGCTCCGCCGCCTGAGCCTCCCCCGCTCCTTCTCGGACAGACCGCCCCACACCCCGAACCTCTCGTCGTGGGCCAGCGCGTATTCCAGGCACGCCACGCGCCCTTCACACGCCCCGCACAACTGTTTCGCCTCCCGCGTCGACGAGCCGGGGGCCGGGAAGAAGAACTCCGGACCGGCCTGGGCGCACAGGGCGTTCTCACGCCAGGAGAGGTCGGGGGCGGTCAGCACGTCGATGTCCGTCTGCATGACCGACAGCCTGCCGAAGCGTCGTAAACGCGCCATCAACGTTCGATCAATGACGGACACCTCCGGGTCGCGGCCCGGACGGGAGCGCCCACTCCCCCGCGAAGATGTCCGCACGGCCGTTCGTTCAGTACGATGGGGTCATGAGCGGAAGCAGCACCGGGACCAAGACCGACGGACGGGTGGAGCGGGGCAACCAGACGCGGCGCCTCGTCCTGGGTCGAACGATGGACATCGCCTCGGTGGAAGGGCTCGAAGGGCTGTCCCTGGGACGGATCTCAACCGAGTTGGAGCTGAGCAAGAGCGGGGTCTTCGCCCTGTTCGGCTCCAAGGAGGAACTCCAACTCGCCACCGTCCGGGCCGCCGTCGCCGTCTTCGCCGACCGCGTCGTCGCCCCCTTGAAGGAACTTCCGCCGGGTGCACGGCGCGTGCGCGCACTGTGCCGGAACTGGCTGGCGTACTCCTCGGAGCGGGTCTTCTCGGGAGGGTGCTTCTTCTACGCGGTGTCGGCCGAGTTCGACGCCCGCACGGGTCCGGTCCACGACGCCGTGGCACAGGCCCGCCGCGATTGGATCGCCTACGTGGAGGACGCCTTGACGGAGGCGCGCTCCGTCGGCGAACTCGACGAGGACCTCGACGTGGAGCAGTTCGCGTTCGAGGTGATCGCCCTCATGGAGGCGGCCAACGCACAGTCCGTGCTGTTCGGCGACCCCGGCGCTTACGAGCGGGCCGAGCGGGGCATTGCGGCCCGGCTGCTCTCCTCGGCCACGGAACGGGGTCGAGGAGAGCTGGACGACCCGGCCTGAGGGCCAGCGGTTCCGGCCTCCCCTTTCCGCGGCGGGGTCGGAAGTCGGGGCCCAGCGCCTCGGGGTAGGGCCCCGGCCCCGTCCGCCCGGCCGGCGCACGTCGGGCCCCGGCCCGTCTCCCGTGCGACCCGGTCGGACCGTCCGCGACTCCGCCGGGGCAGCGGCGGAGGACCTCCGTCACGAGCGCACCCCCACGGCCGGCGGTCCACCGGTCCGCACGGGACGCGCTCCGCTCACCGTCCCGCCGGGCCGAGGACTCCCCCGGCGACCTCGTTCTCGGGCTCCGCCACGGAGCCGGAAGCGGACGTCACGAACTCCACGGCCTCGGCGATGACCTCGGGGTCCGTGAGGATGCGGCGGTGGCCGAGGCCCCGGGTCACGACGAGCCGGGCCCGGTCGCCATGGGCCCGCGCGAGGAACCGCGCCTGGGCCGGGGGAACCATGTCGTCGCCCTCGTCGTGGAACAGCAGGACGGGCGCGCCCAGTTCCTCCGGTGCACGGTCCGCGCCGAAGCGGTCCCAGACCCCCGGCTCGTCGGGGGCGAGCACCTCCTCCACATGGGCACGCATCCGCCCGACGACCCGATCGTCCACGCCGAGGCCGGCCTGGAAGCCCGCGAGGAGCATCTCGAAGGAGCCGACGCCACCGAGCCCGACGAAGCGGTTCGTCCGGACGCCCTCGCGGAGGGCGAAGAGGGAGGCGAGGACCCCGAAGGAATGGGCGACGACCGCCTCGAAGTCGCCGTGCCGGGCGTGCAGTTCCCGGATGATCCGACGGTATTCGAGGATGTTACTGGCCCGGCCGGTGGAGTCACCGTGCCCGGGGGCGTCGAAGGCGACCGGGCTGTAGCCGCGGCGGAGGAGTTCCTCCGCGAAGGCCCCGAGGCGCGAGGCCCGCGAGGACCAGCCGTGGACGAGGAGGACGGGGCGCCGGCCGTCGCCCCAGGCATAGGTGACCACTTCCTTCTCGCCGACCCGGAGGACGTCGGTGCGGGCCGCGTCGTGGAGCGCCCGCTCCCCGGGCTTCAGCCGGGCCCGACCCAGGGGACGGACGAAGAGCTGGAAGGCCCAGCGGCCGGCCGGGCCGGGGACGATGCGGGCGGCGACGTTCAGGGCGGGGCGAATGAGCGGTGCCATGGGGTACATGCCGGATCTCCTCGGTCGTCCTGGGCTTGAAAAAATGCTAGCACGATCGTTCGTGTTGTTTCAGTTCGCCGACAGGAGGGCGGAAGCCTCCGGCCGGAGACGCCCCGCCCCCTCCCGGGGCCGTCACCCCCGCGGCGGCGTCCGCTTCGCCCGACTCGGCTGCACCCGCTTCGGCTCGCCCGGCATCTTCGGATACTCCGGCGGATACGGCAGGTCCCCCAGGCCACGGTCCCTCTCGTCCCGTCGGGCCAGGTCGAGCAGCGACTCCAGACCGAACCGCTCGCCCTCCATGTCCGCATGGACGTCCCCGACCTCCGCGTACCGGACCGGCATCGTCTTGATGTCGAAGTCGCGCGGCACCACGTCGTCGACCTCTTCCCACCGCAGCGGAGCCGACACGGGTGCACGGGGACGGGAACGCACCGAGTAGGCGCAGGCGATCGTGCGGTCCCTGGCGGCCTGGTTGTAGTCGACGAAGATCCGCTTCCCGCGCTCCTCCTTCCACCACGCGACGGTGACCCGCTCCGGCATCCGCCGCTCCAGCTCCCGACCACAGGCGATCACGGCTCGCCTGACCTCGGTGAACGTCCAGCCGGGGACGATCGGAACGAAGACGTGGAGCCCCCTGCCGCCCGAGGTCTTCGGCCAGCCGCGCAATCCGTGCTCGTCGAGGACCGCGCGGAGCTCATGGGCGGCGCGGACCGCGTCGGCGTAGTCCGTGCCGGGCTGCGGGTCGAGGTCGATGCGGAGTTCATCGGGGTGGTCGGTGTCGTCGCGGCGCACCGGCCAGGGATGGAAGGTGACGGCTCCGAGGTTCACCGCCCACAGCACCGCGGCGATTTCGGTGGGGCAGATCTCGTCGGCCGACCTGCCGCTGGGGAAGGTGACGCGGGCCGTGGGGATCCAGTCCGGCAGGTGTTTCGGAGCGTGTTTCTGGAAGAAGGACTCGCCGCCGATCCCGTCGGGATGGCGCTCCAGGGTGGTGGGACGGTTCCCGAGGGCCCGGGTGATCCCCTCCCCCACCGCCAGGTAGTACTGGACCAGGTCCAGCTTGGTGTAGCCGGGTTCGGGAAAGTACAGCTTGTCCGGGTGCGAAACCCGTACGGTCCGATCACCGACCCGCAGCTCCACCACCTCGCCCGCCATGGCGGTCAGCCTAGTGCCGCATCAGGCAACGTTCGCCCTGTCGACCACAGCTCGTAGCCGTTGATCGTCAACGTGACGGTTTCGCCAGATGATGTAGCGACGGATCATGCTGCCCTGCTCCTTGTGGCTGGCGTGGTCGGTGCCGTCGAGGGTGAAGTAGCGCAGGGCGGTGAACTGGGCCTCGATGCGGTTCAGCCACGAGCTGTTGGTCGGCGTGTAGGCGAGTTCCACGTTGTTGGCTGCGGCCCAGTCGCCGACCCGGCTGTCCTTCTTCGTGGTCAGGTGCGGGGAGAAGTTGTCGAGCACGATCGCGATGCGGATCTTCGGCGGGTAGAGGCTGCGCAGGTAGCGGCAGAACTCCAGGAATCTCGTCCGGTTCTTCTTCGGCTTGATGTGGCCGTAGAGCCTGTCCTTGCCGAGGTCGTAGGCGGCGAACAGATGCCGGACCCCGTGTGGGCGGGTGTAGGTCGCCCGTCGGCGGGGCCTCGGCTCGCGGTCGGGGTTCTTGTGCTTCCCGCCGCGCTCGGCCCACTGCCGCCCAGGGTGAGGCTGGAGGTTGAGCGGGCCGAACTCGTCTAGGCATAAGACGACTTCGGGCTCGCCGTCCTCGGGTATGACCTCGCCGTCCGCGATTGCGTAGAGGTGCTCGACGCGGGCCTTCTTGGCGGCGTAGTCCGGGTCACGGGAGGTCTTCCAGGTCTTTACGCGTTGAAAGGAGACGCCCTCCTGGCGGAGCAGGACCCGCAGGCCCTCGTGGCTGATGTCGTCGACCACCCCCTCGGCGACCAGGAACTCTGCCAGCTTAGCCAGGCTCCACGTCGAGAACGGCAGGCCGTGCTCGGTCGGCTTGGACTTGGCGATCTTCTTGATCTCACGACGCTTGGGCAGCGTGAAAGTCCTCGGTCGGCCACCCTTGTACTTGGGGTAGAGGGAGCCGAAGCCGTCGGCGTTGAAGTTGTGGATCACGTCCCGGACCCGGTCGTCGCTGGTGAAGGTCACCTCGGCGATCTTCGCCACGGGCATGCCCTGCGCGGACAGCAGCACCACCTGGGCCCGCCGCCAGGTCACCACCGAGCCGGTGCCCCGGCGGATGATCCGCAGCAGGCGCTGCCCCTCGTCGTCATCGATCTCGCGGACCCGTACTGGCTCTGCCACCCGCACAGTCTCTCGGGAAGTGGAGGCGTCCGGGTTGAGAACGGGAGAGGTGCCTGCTGGTGGTGCCCGTGTCAGGCCAACACTTCCCGAAGCCAGGACCTTTCCGCGCGGCTGGTGGCACGGGCGATTGTGAGCATGCCGCGCCGGTAGGGGTCGTCAGTGTCGTCGGCACCCAGTGGGCGGTCACCGTCGTGGAAGAAGCTCGCCGGCTGTTCGAGGAACTCCAGTCGGCGGCGCAGTACCGCGTGCTGGTCAGCGGTGTCGGGCAGGTGGGAGAGGAAGGCCAGGACGGTGAAGTAGCGGGTACTGTCGGTGATGTCCAGGCCGTTGGCATCCCGCAGCCGGCGCAGCAGCTCGCAGCGGCCGGCGTCGGTCAGGCTCAGGGTGTGCCGCCGAGCGGCCGAAGCGCCCGGTTCGGTCTGCCGAGCGAGCAGTCCGGCGTTGACCAGCCGATTGATCGCCGGGTAAAGGCTGCCGTCGCTGACCGGCCGAGCGTGACCAGACAACTGAGCTATGCGGTGGCGTAGTTGATAGCCGTGCAACGGCTTCTCGGCCAGGAATCCCAGGATCGCGAGTTCGAGCATGCTGCTACTCTCGCACATCGAAACGAGGTACCTCGAATCGATGCAGGAGGCGAGAATGACGTACACCGAGGAATGGGTGACCATGCGAGCGCGTGACGCCTACGAGCGCGGCCGGGCATCGTTCGGCGTACGGCCCGAACGGACAGCGCTGCTGGTCATCGACATGCAGGATGAGTTCGTCCGGCCCGGCTGGAGTCCCTACTGGGTGCCCGCGGCCACTCGGATGGCGCCACGGCTGCAGCAACTGGTCGAAGAATGCCGGGGCGCCTCGGTTCCGGTGATCTGGACCATCTTCGATGACACCCATCTCGGTCTGGACCGGCCACACGCCCTGCAGTTCCTCCCGCACGCCGACACCGAGTGGCGCCGACCAGGCCCTGCCGAGGTGTGGGCCCCGATGGGCCGCCGCCTCGACGAGGCCGTGATCCGCAAGCCCTCCTACGGGGCGTTCTACGACACCCCGCTCGACACAATGCTGCGCAATCTCGGCCGCGACACGGTCATCGTCACCGGAACGCTCACCAACTACTGCTGTGGCACCACGGCCCGGCAGGCATACGAACGCGGCTACAAGGTCGTCTTCGGATCCGACGTCACAGCCACCGACGACGAGTCCCGGCACGAACCCGAACTCGCCGTCCTGCGCAAGGGCTTCGCGCTCGTTCTGACCGCCGAAGAGGTTACCAACCGACTGACCGCAGCCGCACCTGCATCACAGGACGAGGCGCGGGCGAACGTTACCTGATGCGGCACTAGGTCGCGCCGCCATCCCCCGCACACCGAACGGCGCGGCTTCCGGGCGCCCCGAGCCACTGGTCGAGCAGGCAAGGCCCCCTCCCTGATCGCCCTCCGCCCGGAGCGGGCCTGCGAGGTCGGCTACGACCACAGACAAGGGGACCGCTTCCGCCGTGCCGCACGCTTCGAACGGTGGCGACCGGACCGGACGCCGGAGTCCTGCGGTGACGGACCGGTGGACGAGCCCGTCCCGTACGACCCGACGGAGGTCTTCCGCCAGAGGGGCACCGGTCTCCGGTGACACCGAAGCCTCGGGCGCCACAACGTGAGATGCCGCACATTCCGCGACGCCCGCTCCCGGCCGCGAAGCACAGAAGCGGCAAGGCATCGCTCGAACCCTTGGACGATTCGGGGTGGCGGCGTGCTCCACGGGCACGACCGGCCACCCCTCGCACCTGCGCGAACGTCCCCGCACCCGGTCGGCGGCACCGTGCGGTGCGCCCCTCCGCGGCCGGTGCGGGCGACCGGCCGAGCGGTCCGCCGTTGCCCGACCGCGACACCGCCGTACCGGAACCCGCACCGCCATCCGGTACGTATGGAGACGAACCCCTTCCGTAACCTCTCCGGACCGACTAGGACTGACCCGTGATCACCTCGCCCTCGCGCCTCGTTCCCGTCCCGATCCCCGACAGCGTGGCCGCGATGATCGGCGCCTGCCTGCCCCTGCACGTCCTCCAGGCCGAGGTCGACGCGGACTGTGCGGCGCGCGAGGTGTACCGCTTCCGGGGGCCGCTGTGCGCCGAGGACCGGGCGGACCGCGAACACGCACTCGCCGCGCTCGCACGGGCCAACAAGATCCTCGCCAAGCACCACCCCCGCCTGCCCGTCACCCCCTGACCGGTCGGGCCCTCCTCCGGGCCGCCGGGTACACCTGTCCGGCCGTCCCCGCATGCAGGAGGACAGGGGCGGTGTGACGCTGCGAGAGTGACCTTGACCAGCGACGCAGCACCCAAGCCCTCGGCCGCGCCCGAGCCGCCCGTGCTCGACGGCCGACGCCGCAACATCATCTTCGGCACGATCATGCTGGGCGTCCTCCTCGCCGCTCTCGACCAGACGATCGTCGGCACCGCCCTGCCCACGATCGTCTCGGACCTCGGCGGCGCCGCCCACATGTCGTGGGTGGTCACCGCCTACCTGCTCGCCGAAACGGTCGCGACCGTCCTCGTCGGCAAGTTCGGCGACCTCTTCGGCCGCAAACTGATCTTCCAGATCTCCGCGGTCGTCTTCATCACCGGCTCGTTCCTGTGCGGACTGGCCACCAACATGACGCTGCTGATCGTCTGGCGCGGCCTCCAGGGCATCGGTGCCGGTGGGCTGATGGTCACTTCGATGGCGCTCATCGCCGATGTGATCCCACTGCGCGAACGCGGCAAGTACCAGGGCGCGATCGGTGCGGTGTTCGGCGTCTCGACCGTCATCGGACCGCTCCTCGGCGGCCTGTTCACCGACCACCTCAGTTGGCGCTGGGCGTTCTACGTCAACGTCCCCATCGCGATCCTGGTCGTCATCGCCGCCGCCCGCACGATCCCCTCCGTGCGCTCCGCCGGCCGCCCGGTCATCGACTACACCGGCATCGCGCTCGTCGCGGCCGGGTCCAGTGCCCTGATCCTGGCGACCAGTTGGGGCGGGAACGAGTACGCCTGGGGCTCCGGCGTCATCATCGGCCTCTTCCTCGGCGGCCTCCTCGCCCTGGCCCTGTTCTGCTGGGTGGAGACCCGGGCGCCGGAACCCATGCTGCCCATGCGGCTGTTCCGCAATCCCGTCTTCACGGTCTGCTCGGTGCTGAGCTTCGTGGTCGGCTTCGCCATGCTCGGCGCGATGACCTTCCTGCCGACCTACCTGCAGTACGTCGACGGGGACTCGGCCACCGTGTCCGGCTTCCGTACCCTCCCCATGGTCGTCGGCCTGCTCATCGCGTCCGTCTTCAGCGGCAACGTCGTCAGCAAGACCGGCCGGTACCGGGTCTTCCCGATCGTGGGCTGCCTGGTGATGGGCGCCGGACTGTTCCTGCTCTCCCTGATGGGGCCGGAGACCAGCACCTGGCTGGAGTCGCTGTACATGTTCGTCCTCGGCGTCGGCATCGGCCTGTGCATGCAGGTCCTGACCATCGCCGTGCAGAACACCGTCGACTACGCCGACCTCGGCACGGCCACCTCGGGCGTCACCTTCTTCCGCACCCTCGGCAGTTCCTTCGGCACGGCGGTCTTCGGAACGATCTACACCAACTCGCTCGGGCCCAACCTGACGAGGGGCGTCAGCGAGGCCGCCGCCGTCGCCGACGGCCTGGGCATCGACCCCCGTGGGATCGCGAAGGCCGCGCAGAGCCCGACGGGAGTGCACCAACTCCCGGAGGGGGTCGCGCAACCGATCGTGCAGGCCTATGCGGACACCCTCCACACCGTCTTCCTCTGGACCGTGCCGGTCGCCGCGGTCGGTTTCGTCGTCGCCCTCTTCCTCAAGCAGGTGACGCTCCGCGACTCGGCGCGGGCCGCCGCTCCCGACATGGGCGAGGGCTTCGGCTCCCCCACGGCGACCGGCGACTCGGAGCAGCTCCTCGAACTGTCCGTCGGCCGGATCCTGCGCCGCACCGACCTGGCCACGATCCGGCGCATCGTCGCCGCGTCCGACACCCGGCTGGACACTGCGGGGGCCTGGGCGGTGATGCAGGTCGAACTCTTCACCCGGACCGTCGGGCACGCCAGCCTCGGCCTGATCTCGGCCGGGCGGCGGGTGCCGCCGGAGGTGCTCCTGCCGGTCTTCGACCGGATGGTCGACGAGGGCTTCCTCACCCGCGACGGCAATCTGCTCTCCCACACGGCCGCGGGCAAGCGTGAGGCCGAGGTCATCACCCGTGCCTGGGGCGCCTGGCTCTCCGACGTCATCGCCCAGGAGCGCGGCCGGCCCAGCGGACCGGAGCTGCGGGTGGCGACGGACGCCATTGCCAAGAAGATCGTCGCCGAGGACCTCGCGAACGGCCTCCCGGCGACCCGGGCGACGGCGGGGGCCGGCGCGCGCTGAGCCGACGCGCCCGCGGGGCGCACCGCTAGGCGATGAAGTCACCGTCCACGTACACCCAAGCGTCCTCGTGACGGGCGAAGCGGCTCCGCTCGTGCAGGGAGCCCGGTTCGCCGCCGTGGACGTAGCGGGCCGTGAAGGTGACGGTGCCGTGCTGGTGGAAAGGGGTTCCCTCGGTGGTCTCCTCGATCTCCAGGCCGGCCCAGCGCAGCCCCGGGTCGAAGTCGACCTCCCCCGGCCGCGTCCCGGGCGCCCAGGTCCGCAGGAGGTACGCCTCGTCCCGCACGACGAAGGCGCTGTAGCGGGAGCGCATGAGGAGCTCCGCGGTCGGAGCCGCCCCACCGCCCCCCGTGTGGAACCGGCCGCAGCACGCGCCGTAGGCGGCGTCGAGGCCGCAGGGGCAGGGCGAGGTCGCGGTGACGGCGGGCGGAACGGCGACCGGGGACGTACGGGGGCGGGTCTTGCGTCGGGACATGGCGCCATTGTCCCCCACCGAAGACCCCCGACGGGGCTCCCCGCACGCGGCCGCACACCGGGAACCGTGCCCGGAATGTGGACGCCCGGACGGACGGCGGCACGGAATCCCGCTGTTCGGGAGCCGCTCCCGAGTAACGTACGGGCATGCGACTGACGATTCTCGGAGGCGGCGGATTCCGGGTGCCGCTGGTGTACGGCGCACTCCTCGGCGACCGCGCCGAGGGGCGGGTCACCCACGTCACCCTGCACGATCTCGACGGGGGGCGACTCTCGGCCATCGCCCGGGTCCTCGCGGACCAGGCGGAGGGGGTGCCGGACGCACCGGCGGTGACCGCGACGACCGACCTGGACGAGGCCTTGCGCGGGGCGGACTTCGTGTTCTCCGCGATCCGGGTCGGCGGACTCGACGGAAGGGCGGCCGACGAGCGGATCGCGCTGGCCGAAGGCGTGCTCGGACAGGAGACGGTGGGGGCGGGCGGCATCGCCTACGGCCTGCGGACCGTGCCCGTCGCACTGCACGTCGCCCGGAGGATCGCCGAACTCGCCCCGGAGTCCTGGGTCATCAACTTCACCAACCCGGCCGGTCTGGTCACCGAAGCGATGTCCCGGGTGCTCGGCGACCGGGTGATCGGCATCTGTGACTCCCCCGTGGGCCTCGGGCGCCGGGTCGCCCGCCTCCTGGACGCGGACCCGGACGAGGCCTGGATCGACTACGTGGGCCTCAACCACCTCGGCTGGCTGCGGGGCCTACGGGTCGACGGCAAGGACCGGCTGCCGGAGCTGCTCGCCGACGAGGAGGCCCTGGGCTCCTTCGAGGAGGGCCGGCTCTTCGGCCCGGAGTGGCTGCGCTCGCTGGGCGCGGTCCCCAACGAGTACCTGCACTACTACTACTTCAACCGGGAGGCCGTCCACGCCTACCGATCGGCCGAACGGACCCGGGGCGCCTATCTGCGCGACCAGCAGGGTTCCTTCTACCGGGACATGGGCAAACCCGACACTCCGGCCCTGACCGCCTGGCGGCGCACGCTCGCCGACCGGGAGGCGACCTACATGGCCGCCAACCGGGAAGCGGCCGGGACGGGAGAGCGCGACGAGCAGGACCTGGAATCGGGCGGCTACGAGAAGGTGGCGCTCGCACTGATGCGGGCGGTCTCCCGGGACGAGCGGACCACGCTGATCCTCAACGTGCGCAACGGCTCGACGCTCTCCGTGCTCGACGCGGACGCCGTGATCGAGGTGCCGTGCCTCGTGGACGCGAACGGCGCCCACCCGGTGTCGACGGCTCCGCTGCCCCAGCACGCCGTCGGTCTGGTGACCGCCGTGAAGGCGGTCGAGCGGGAGGTGCTGGCCGCGGTGGACAGCGGTTCCCGGGCAACGGCCGTCAAGGCCTTCGCGCTGCACCCCCTGGTGGACTCGGTGGCGGTGGCCCGCCGGCTCGTCGAGGGCTACGCGGCCGTTCACCCGGGACTGGACTGGTTGCGAAGCTGAGATGACCGACGGACGAACACACGGCTGACGAACGACTTTACGAGGCGGGAAGTGCGACCTAGGCTCGCCCCCCATGACCTCACAGCGCACGCGGGTCCGACGTGCGGTGACCCGCCTCGCCGTGCTCTGCCTGCTGGCTGCCGGCCTGGTGGGAACCGTGCCGGCCGCCGCCGAGACGCCCACGACCGCCGACGGTCCGGCCGTCGTGGCCGTGCAGACCACCGGACCGGCCGATCGGCGGTTCAACCTGGTCTTCATGGGCGACGGCTACACCGCTGCCGAGATGCCCGCCTTCCGGGCCGACCTGGCACGGCACCTGAGCACCCTGTGGAGCGTCGAACCCTTCGCCTCGTACCGCTCCTACGTCAACGTGTGGGCGGTGGAGGTCCCTTCGGCCGAATCGGGCGTGGACTGCGACCCCGGGCTCACCTCTCCCGCCCGCGACACCGCCCTCGACATGGCCTTCTGGGGCGGTTGCAACCCCAACGGCGTGCAGCGGCTCCTGACCGTCGACGGCCGCAAGGCGGCCGCGCTCGCCGACCTCGTTCCGGGCACGAGCCGCGCCAACCGCCAGATCGTGGCCCTCGCCCACAGCTCCACCTACGGCGGCGCGGGCGGGAGCTACGCCACGGCCTCCGGCGGCAACGCGCTCTCCTCGCTCATCACCCCCCATGAGATAGGGCATTCCCTCGGCGGCCTCCAGGACGAGTACGACTACTACGCCCGCGGTGTCCCCGGAGAGGCGTACGAAGGCCCCGAGCCCTCCTCCGCGCACCACACGCTGCTGAGCGAGGAGCAGCTGCGGGAGCAACGCGCCAAGTGGTGGCGCTGGCTCGGCGAGGAGAGCGAATCGGGCGGGACCATCGGCCGCCACGAGGGCGGTCTGTACAGCACGGAGGGCGTGTGGCGTCCGAGCCGTCACTCCCTCATGAAGACCCTCGGCTACGCCTTCGACCAGGTGGAGCGCGAGGTGATGGTCCGGGCGGTGGCGGCGAAGGTGGACCTGGTGCAGGACCACGCCCCGAATGCGGTGCCGATCGGGGCGGACCGCACGGTGTGGGTGGACACCCTGCACCCGGTGGGCGGCGCACTGGACGTGACCTGGCGCCTCGACGGACGGGTCCTGGACACCCGCGGGGCGCGCACGGTCGACCTGCGGGGGCTGCGGATCGCTCCCGGCGAGCACACCCTGACGGCGACGGTCGTCGATCCGACGCCCTTCGTCCGCGACCCGGCGGTGCGCGCATCGGCGGCGCTGACCCGAACGGTCCGTTGGACGGTGGACCCCTCGTTGACCACGCCCCGGAAGCGCACCGGAACGCCGGGGCCGACCGGGGCCGCGTTCACCGGCCACACCCCGCTCGGCCGGCCCGTCGGCGCCCGGAGCGTCGTCCACGCGGACACCACCCACACCGTGGACGCCACCCCCGCCGTGCAGTGGCTCCTGGACGGGCGTCCCGTGCCGACGCACGGCCGCAACGATCGCGATCTGGACCTTCGTTCACTGCGGATCACACCGGGGACCCACCTGCTCACGGCCCGTCTGGCGGGCGCGGACGAGGAGTTGACGTGGACCGTGGACGCCCGCCCCGCCACGGTCAGGTACGAGTTGTCCGAGCCGCTGCGCACGGTGCGGCGTCCCGGACGGCCGGTGGAGTACGTCTACGACGGGGCGTTCACGATGCGGCTGGCGGCGCAGGACGACCAAGGGGGCGTGGTGGTCAGCCAGTTCCGGGTGGACGGTGACGGTTGGTACACCTACTACGGCTGGCCGACGGACGCCGGGGCGCCGTTCCGCTTCTCTCCGGGAGGGACCGTGATCGACGGTCTCGTGTACGGGAAGCTGGGCCGGAGCCGGGCGGTGCCGTGGGACGACGCGACACCGGAGTACGGCACCCACACCATCGAGTACCGCACGGTCGACGCCGCCGGCAACGTGAGCGGGGCGCACCGCTTCCTGGTGACGCTGGTGGAGCCGTAGACGCGGACGGGGCCCACCCCCGAGGGGCGGGCCCCGTCCGTGCGGGCGGTACGGAGCGGGTCAGGGCTTGCGGGCCACCGCGGCCCACCCCGGGATGGGGTCGTCGCCCTGGACCGGGACGGGCTCGCCCAGCTCCGGATGCCATTCGGCCGTGAGCGAGACCCCGGGCTCGACGAACTCCAGGCCGTCGAAGAACGCGGCCAGTTCGTCGCGCGAGCGGGGTCGCAGGGTCAGCCCGCGCGCCTTGTACATGGCGCTCGCCTTCGCCGCGCCCTCGGGGTCGAAGTCCCCGGTGACGTGGGAGAGGACGAGGTAGCTGCCCGGCGCGAGCTTTTCGACGATCTTGGAGACCAGGTCGTAGGCACCGTCCTCGTCCCCCACGAAGTGCAGCAGGGCGAGCATCGAAAGGGCGATGGGCTGGTCGAAATCAAGGACCTTTCCGGCCCTTTCGAGGATGACCTCGGGCTCACGGGCGTCCGCCTGGATGTACTCGGTGGCCCCTTCCGGGGTCGAGCGCAGCAGGGCCGCCGCGTGCGCGAGCACGATCGGGTCGTTGTCGCAGTAGACGATGCGGGAGTCCGGCGCGGCCTGCTGCGCGATCTGGTGCAGGTTGGGCTCGGTCGGGATGCCCGTGCCGATGTCGAGGTACTGCCGGACGCCGTGGGCGCTGAGCCAGCGGATGGCCCGGTGCATGAAGGCCCGGTTGACGCGGGCCATGTCCCGGCCCCGCGCGTCGACGGTGAGCAGCTGGCGGGCCATCTCCTCGTCGACCGGATAGTTGTCCTTGCCACCCAGGAACCAGTCGTACATCCGCGCCGGATGCGGCTTGCTGGTGTCGATCCGGACTGATGCGGGTTCCTGGGGCATCGGCTCTCTCCTGGTCGGGGTTGAACGGGTGGTGCTACAGCAAGAGTTACGCGACGTTGGGGGCTGGGTGGAAGGGGCCGGTGAGGAGAAAGTCGGCCTGACCGGATTTCGCTCCCTGGATGAAAGCGGCGATCTCCCCGAGGGTGTAGATGAGCGCTGGTCCTTCAGGGTCTGCGGACTGTCGCACGGCGACCCTGCCGTCGGCCAGTTTCATGGCCTCCACGCAGTTGCCCCCGTTCCCGCCGCTCCACGGCTTGTGCCAACCCTCGGCACCGAGCTCAGCGGCGGGCATGCCGTTGTATATGCGATCCATTCACAGCTCCTTGCGGAGGTCCCGGAGGATCTCCTTCGTGCGTTGTGCAGTCGCGGCCTGCGCCGCCATGCGGTCCATGACCTCCAGGTGGGAAGCCACCTCGGGACGCGCGTCGAGGTAGACGGCGCCGGTCAGGTACTCGCTGTAAACCATGTCCGGGAGTTCGGGCATGGCGAAGCGGAAGAGGACGAACGGTCCGTAGGTGCCGGGGTGGTGGCCGGACGCGAACTCCGCGATCTGCAGGGTGACGTTCGGCAACTCGGACGCTTCGAGCAGCCGGTCGAGCTGGTCGCGCATCACCTCGGGCCCGGCGCCGACCGGTCGGCGGAACACCGTCTCGTCCATGATCACCCAGAACTTCGGAGCATCGTCCCTGGTCAGCAGGGACTGGCGCTCCATCCGCAGGGCCACATGGCGCTCGGTGTCCTCGTCCTTGACGGCGTCGCTGCCGCCACCGACCGCCCCGCTGCGCAGAATGGCGCGGGCGTACTCCTCGGTCTGGAGCAGACCGGGGACGAACTGGGGCTCGTACGCCCGGATGAGGCTGGCCGCCCCCTCCAGACTGACGTACATGGAGAACCAGCCGGGCAGCACGTCGTGGAACCGCTGCCACCAGCCGGGGAGGTTGGCCTCTTCCGCAAGGGCGATGAAGCCCTCCGCCTCGGAGTCCGTGATCCCGTACTCCTTCAACAGGAGTTGCACGTAAGGGATCTTCAGCGCCACCTCGGCGGTCTCCATCCGCCGAACGGTGGCCGGAGCCACCCGCAGGACCTTGGCCGCCTCTTCCCTCTTCATGCCGGCCCGCTCGCGCAGGTCCTGCAGACGCCTTCCGAGGACGACCTGTCCCACCGTCGGGGCGGACCGCGGCTCGCTCACTCTCAGACCTCCCCGACGCACCGTTTCGACGAGTGTGCCACGAAGCCGCTCCAGAGAGAACAAGGCACTCTGCAATTTTCAGAGTGCCACTTGCCAAGTGTCCGAGTCAGGAGGACAGTGTTCCGGTGAACCAGTACACGCTGCCGCCGTGCGCTCCCGCGCCACGGCGACAGCGCCGTACGGCAGTCCTGCCCACTGTTGTGAGGAACCGGTCGTGGCCTCTGGTAACGCGCAGCCTTCAGGTCTCATGAGCCCCCGAGTCATGGCTCAGCGCTCGCAGCCGCAGACCGATCCCGTCCGCCGCTTCGCCTTCGAGCTCCCGGCCCTCACCTCGTCCGTCGCACGGGCCCGGCGGCTCTCGGAGGAACGGCTCATCCTCTGGGGCTGCGGCCCCGAGATACGCGAGACGGTCGCCCTCGTCGTCTCCGAGCTCGTCACCAACGCCGTCGTGCACACCGCGAGCGACCGCTTCGTCTGCGAACTCCGCGAGGACGAGGACACCCTGCGCATAGCCGTGCGCGACGAGGGCGGCCCCGCGGGCCCTCGGATACGGGACTGCGGCGAGGAGGAACGCGGTCGCGGGCTCCTCATCGTGGACGCGCTCTGCACCGCCTGGGGCGCCGACCGCACCGGCCACGGCACGGCACAGATCGTCTGGGCGGAGCTTGCCCACGGCACGGGGGAAACGTGCTGAAGGCGATCCGCATGGTCTCGCGGGCCCGCAAGCATTCCGAAGCCGGCCCCGTTCCGGCCCCCCGCCGCACGCCCGAATCGCTCCTCGGTCCGGACCCCCGCACCCCCGACCCCACGACGGCCCGCGAGCCGGGCGCCACCCGATTGGCCGTGCCCGTCGGACTGCACACCGGACTCGGCTGCGACGCCGTCGGCGTGCCCGCCCGCTTCGGCTTCAAGATCCTCTCCCGCCTCCCCGCCAAGGGCTGCGTGTACGCCGACAGCGCCTGGTGGTGGTGGCTCGTCCCCGCCGGCTCCGACCTCGACCTCGTCTGGCCCCTGCCCGCCTGCTACGCACCCGGCGCCGAGATCCCGGACCGCGGCCCCCGACTCATCCACCGCCCCGACGGCACCTCCCCCTACACGCCTCCGATCCCGCTCTACCTCCTGGCGTGCCAGCTGACGGGCACCGCTCCGGCCTGGCCGGCGCCACCGGTGCGCAGCGCGCTCTGACGCGCGCAGCCCGCGACGACCTAGGCTCGGTGCCATGTTCACCCCGCAGGGCCCCAGCCTCCGCGAGCTGACCGTCCAGGCCCTCTCCTCGGTCGAGCACGGCTACGACCTGCTCGCGGACACGTTCGACGCGACCCCCTTCCGCACCTCCGACCGGCTCCTGACCGCGGTCACCCGCACCCTGCAGGCCCTCGGCCCCTTCGACTCGGGGCTCGACGTCTGCTGCGGCACCGGGGCCGGACTCGACGTCCTCCGCTCCGTCTGCGGGGGCCGGATCGCCGGAGTCGACTTCAGCACGGGCATGCTGGACCGGGCCCGGGAGGCCCACCCGGCCGCCGACCTCGTCCGCGCCGACGCCCTGGCCCTCCCCTTCGCCCCCGTCTTCGACCTGGCGGTCAGCTTCGGCGCCTTCGGCCACTTCCTCCCGGCCGAGCAGCGCAGGCTCTTCTCCCAGGTGCACGCCGCGCTGCGCCCCGGCGGCACCTTCGCCTTCCCCCTCGCGGCTCCGCCGCCCGTCGGCTCCCGCCCCTACTGGGCCCTGTGGGGCTTCGACGCGGCGATGCGGATCAGGAACGCCGTCTGGCGCCCGCCGTTCGTCATGTACTACCGCACCTTCCGGCTCGTGGACGTCCGCGAGCGGCTGGAGGGGGCGGGCTTCCGGGTCTCCCACACCCCGGTCGAAGGCCTGGGGCGCCGGGACGACGGGAGTCCGCGCTGCCGACTGGTGGTCGCGCGGAAGGCTTAGGACGGCCGGACCACGGGGTCCTGCCGCTCCGGGAGGAGCGGTGGCCGGAGCGGACGCCCGCCCGGGCATCACGCCCGGGAGGACGGTTCGGACGGAGGGAGGGAGTCGGGGGAGGGACGGCCGCCCGGCGGGCGGGCGTGGAGGATGCGGCCCCGCTCCGGCACGGCGGACGGCTGCGGGGCCCCGGGGCGGCGGACCGTCACCGGGGCAGGCGGGTTCAGGCCTTCTTGACCACGCTGGACTTGAGCTGCATGGCGCCGAAGCCGTCGATGCGGCAGTCGATGTCGTGTCCGTCGACGCCGTCGACCAGACGGATGTTGCGGACCTTCGTGCCGGCCTTGATGCCGGAGGGGTTGCCCTTGACCTTGAGCGCCTTCACGACGGTCACCGTGTCGCCGTCGCTCAGCACGTTGCCGACGGCGTCCTTGACCACGCGGGTCCCGGGGTCGTCGGCGGAGGCCTCCTCCTCGGCGGGAACCCACTCGTGGCCGCACTCGGGGCACACCACCAGGTCGTTCATCTCATAGGTGTACTCGCCCGAGCACCGGGGACAGGGGGGAATGTTCTCGTTCACGTGCCCAGAATAGTTCCGCCCCGGGGTCGCGCCCCCGACGGACGAATCCGTCCCGTGCGCATGCAAAATGCCGGTCGACGAAAAGTCGACCGGCATTTCGATGTGGTGTCCGAGGGGGGACTTGAACCCCCACGCCCGATAAAGGGCACTAGCACCTCAAGCTAGCGCGTCTGCCATTCCGCCACCCGGACCGGGTGTTTGTCGTCCCGGGCTCTCCCCGCGGCGACAGGAACAACTCTACCAGGGGTTCGAGCTGCCTTTCACCAACGTTTCCCGTGGTCAGTCGGCCGACGCCATCGGAAGGGACACGGTCGGGCACCGCCCCGTCCGGCCCCTTTTCCGGGTGCGGTGCACACGGAGCGGAAGAACGGTCAACGGACCTCGACCAGCCGGGCCGAGACCACGACGTTGCCCGCGTACCCGTTCTCCTCGGTGAAGGTGCCTCCGCAGGTGATCAACCGCAGTTCGGGGCCGCCCGCATCACCGTAGACCCGCTCTGCGGGAAAGCCCTCCTTGGGAACGACCTCGGCCCCGTACACGGCGAAGACGGCCGTCCTGCCGTCGGCGCGGACGACCTCCACCCGGTTTCCCCTGTCGAGGGCACCGAGGTCGTAGAAGACGGCGCGGCCGCTCGGGGTGTCCACGTGGCCGACGACGACGGCGGTACCGCGCTCACCGGGGGTGACCGCCCCGGTGAACCAGCCCGCGAGCCGGTCGTCCTCGGGCGGCGGGGCTTCGATCCAGCCCTCCGCGTCGAGCCCGACCCCGGTGACCGGTGCGTCGACGCGGACGGCCGGGATCCGGACCCGGAGCGGTGGTGAAGGGGGTAGTGGAGCGGGGACGGACACCGGAGGGGAAGGGGGCGTCCGCCCGTCGTCCGCCGCGGCTGCGGCCAGGGGCTGGGGCGGACCGGCGACCCGGAGCTCCGCGACGCCGCCGCGCAGGAGGTGCACTCCGATGAGGAGGACGACGGCGACGAGACCCCAGGAGCCGCGACGTCCGACTCCTTCCACGCCCGTCGTCCCGTCCGAACGCCCCACGTGCGACTTCCTCCTTGTGCCCCTGCGGGCCGCATGACCTCGATGCCCCTCCGCGCGAACGGATCTCCGCGCCCGCGCCACGGGGGTGGCGCCCCTCCTCCCCGGTCCTCGTCACACCGGGGCGGAGGGGCCGTCTGGGGGCTCCCGGCCCGCCCTCAGGAGCGGTCGTCGATCCCGCGGCGGCGGGTGAGCACGACGGCCGCGCCGAGCGCACCGACGATGAGCAGGGCACCGGTGACCAGCTGGGTGGCACCGAGGCCGTCGGAGTGGTCACCGGAGGCGGCGGCGCTGCCGTAGCCGGCCTTCACTCCCTTGTGGACCTCGGTGCGCGCACCGGTGTCGTGTCCGGCGTCGCCGCCCGAAGCGATGGTGAGGTGGGTGGTGCCGCGCTCGCCCTTGCAGTCGAAGGTGATCGCGTACTGGGCCCCGGCCTTGGCGTCGAGGTCCACGGTGGCGGTGCCGGGGCGCCCCTCGTTGAGGGTCACGGTCTCGAACACCCCGGAGGTGACGGTCACGGACGGCACCTCGCAACCGTCGGAGGTGAGGGTGACGGTGCCACCGGGGGCGATCGTCGCGGGGGTGACGGAGAACCCGAACGAGGTGATGGGGTTGTCGCCCCCGTCGGCCAGGGCCGCGGGGGCGACCGGCAGGACGGCGAGGGCGCCGAGCAGGGCGGCGGAAACGGCACCTATCGCACGCATGCGGTCCTCCTGGTCACGGGGGGCTCGGACGGGCGGCGACACCGCGTCCGGGAAGGGGACGACCCCACCGCGATCGAAGCTAGGTCCGGCCGGGCCGCGCCGCCACCCGGCCCCGCCGAACGGGGCACGGCGGCGCGGAGCACCCGGGACAGAACAGCTAGGGAACCCGGACGACCTGGCCGGCGTACGAGAGGTTGCCGCCGAAGCCGAAGAGCAGGACGGGGGCGCCGGAGGGCAGTTCCCCGCGTTCGACCAGCTTGGCGAGGGCCAGCGGGATCGAGGCGGCCGAGGTGTTGCCGGAATCGACGACGTCGCGGGCGACGACCGCGTTGACGGCGCCGATCTTGGCGGCGAGCGGTTCGATGATCCGCAGGTTGGCCTGGTGCAGGACGACGCCGGCGAGGTCCTCGGGTGCGACGCCGGAGCGCTCGCACGCCTGTCGGGCCAGCGCGGGCAGCTGCTGGGTGGCCCAGCGGTAGACGGACTGGCCCTCCTGGGCGAAGCGGGGCGGGGTGCCCTCGATGCGGACGGCGTGCCCCATCTCGGGAACGGAGCCCCACAGCACGGGACCGATCGCGCCGGTGTCCGCCTCGACCGCCTCGACGACCGCGGCGCCCGCACCGTCACCGACGAGGACGCAGGTGGTGCGGTCGGTCCAGTCGGTGATGTCGGTCATCTTGTCCGCGCCGATGACCAGGGCACGGCGGGCCGCCCCGGCCCGTACGGCGTGGTCCGCGGTGGCCAGGGCGTGCGTGAAGCCGGCACAGACCACGTTGAGGTCCATGGTGGCGGGCGAGACCATGCCGAGGCGCGCGGCAACGCGGGCGGCCGTGTTGGGCGAGCGGTCGATCGCGGTGGAGGTGGCGACGAGGACGAGGTCGATGTCGCCCGCGGTGAGGCCGGCGGCGGCCAGGGCCTTGCCGGCGGCCTGGGCGGCGAGCTCGTCGACGGGCTCTTCGGGCCCGGCGACGTGCCGGGTGCGGATGCCGACCCGGCTGGTGATCCACGCGTCGTCGGTGTCGACGAGCGCGGCCAGGTCGTGGTTGGTCAGCACCTTGGCGGGCTGGTAGTGACCGAGTGCGGCGATGCGAGTGCCCGTCATACTCGGGACCCCCTAGGTGGTTGGTTCGTCCAGCAGGACCCCCCAGTCTTGCCAGCGACTGATCGGTAACGGGTGACGTAAACCACCAACATTCGCCCGGATCGCTTGGTCGACCGTGACAAGGCGCCGGGAACGGGCGTGGTGTGCCGGTACCGGGGGGAGGTGTCGCAGAATGGGGCGGTCAGGGCCTCCCGGCCTTCCCTGCGGAGAGAATCGAGTGCGGTCACGATGGGACGGGTCACCGAGCGACGGCGTGTCCTGCGGATCCGGGACGGTGCGGTCACCATCCGGCCCGACACCCTGGTGGCCGAGGAACCGCTGGAGATCCGGCTGAACGGGCGCCCGATCGCGATCACGATGCGCACGCCGGGCGACGACTTCGCGCTCGCGACCGGCTTCCTGGTGAGCGAGGGGGTCCTGGCGGCGGCGACCGACGTGCGGAACGTCGTGTACTGCGCGGGTGCCACGGAGGACGGCCGGAACACGTACAACGTGGTGGACGTGCAGCTCGCCCCGGGCGTACGGGTCCCGGACATCACCCTGGAACGGAACGTCTACACGACGTCCTCGTGCGGACTGTGCGGCAAGGCCAGTCTGGACGCGGTGCGCACCACGGCGCGCTTCCCGATCGCCGACGCCCCGCCGCTGCGCGTCTCCCCGGCGCTGCTGTCCCTGCTCCCGGAGCGGCTCCGGGCGGCGCAACGGGTCTTCGACACCACCGGCGGGTTGCACGCGGCAGCGCTCTTCTCGGAGGAGGGCGAACTGCTCGACGTACGGGAGGACGTGGGTCGGCACAACGCGGTGGACAAGCTCGTCGGGCGAGCGCTGCGGGAGGGGGCGTTGCCGCTGGCCCGGGCGGTGCTGCTCGTGTCGGGGCGCGCCTCGTTCGAGCTCGCGCAGAAGGCCGTGATGGCCGGGATCCCGGTGCTCGCCGCGGTGTCCGCTCCGTCCTCGCTCGCCGTGGACCTGGCCTCCGAGACGGGGCTGACGCTGGTCGGCTTCCTGCGCGGACCGAACATGAACGTGTACGCGGGCGAGCACCGGATCGCGCTCTGACGGCCCGTCCCGCGGGGTCAGTTCTTCGGTGGGTCGATCATCTGGAGGACGAGGGTGTCCGGGGGCGGGGCGATGCCGGGGCCGCCGGCGGCCGTCCAGGCGAGGATGTCGTCCAGGCAGTCCTCGTCGAGGGTGAAGCCGACCCAGGCCGCCCGGCCGCCGCGCCTCCGTCCCTCGGTGGAGGGCTGGACGACGACGACGTTGGCCTGGGCACAGGGGCCGAGACAATCACTGGTGCGGACGGCGAGCCGCCCTCCGGAGGCCGCCGCGGCTTCGCGCAGGCGGGCGAGCTGGCCGGCGTGGTCGGTGCCGGGGTTCTTGCGGGCGTCGCCGCAGCAGCAACCGCGGCAGACGACCAGGGAGCAGGGGCGGGCCCCGTAGCGTATGGGGACCGGGCTCATCGGGGACCCTCCACGGTGATCGCGGAGGCCGGGGCGACCGTGCCGGGGCGCGGGAAGTCGAGGTCGGCGGAGGCGCGGTGCTCGTCGCCGGTGGGCGCCGTCATGGCGCCCGCTGCGGGGACGGGCGCGGTGCTGCCGGGATCGTGTGCGGGCATGGGAGCACCGTAGCGGGCCGGATGATCATCGCGGGTCGGCGAGGGGTGTGATCCGGCCGACGGAGGAGCTGCGGGGTCACCCGTCCGCGGCCGGGGCCGCGGGGACGGGCACACCGGGACGGCCGGTCCCCCGGTCCTGCGCGGCCTCCGGGTCGTGGGACCGGCGTCGTGCGATCACCGCGCAGACCATCAGTTGCATCTGGTGGAAGAGCATCAGCGGGAGGACGGCGAGGGATGCCTGGGGGCCGAAGAGGACGCTCGCCATCGGCAGTCCGGCCGCCAGGCTCTTCTTGGAACCGGCGAACTGGATCGTGATCCGGTCGGCCCGGTCGAAGCCGAGGCGCCGGGCGCCGTATCCGGTCAGGGCCAGCATGGCGGCGAGGAGGACGGCCTCGACGACGAGCAGCAGGCCGAGTCGGGCGGGGGTGACCAGGTGCCAGGTGCCGGCGGTGACGCCCTGGCTGAAGGCGGTGTAGACGACCAGCAGGATGGCTGCCCGGTCGACGCGCCCGAGGACCTTCTGGTGGCGGAGGAGGAAGCCGCCGATTCGGCGGCGCAGGAGCTGTCCGGCGAGGAAGGGCGCCAGCAGTTGGAGCACGATCTGCAGCAGCGCCGCGGCGGACGGGCCGCCCGTGCCGTTGCCGAGGAGCAGCGCGGTGAGCAGCGGGGTGAGGACCATGCCCGCGAGCGAGGAGAAGGAGCCGGCGCAGATGGCGGCTGGAACGTTTCCCCGGGCGATCGAGGTGAAGGCGATGGAGGACTGGACGGTGGACGGCACCAGGCAGAGGAAGAGGAGACCGCCGTAGAGCTCGGGGGTGAGGACGACGGGTACGAGGCCGCGGGCGGCGAGCCCGAGCAGGGGGAAGAGCAGGAAGGTGGCGCCCAGGACGGTGAGGTGGAGTCGCCAGTGCCGGAGGCCGTCGAGGGCTTCGCGGGTGGAGAGCCGGGCCCCGTAGAGGAAGAAGAGCAGGGAGACCGCGGTGGTCGAGGCGCCCTCCGTGAGGCCGGCCGCGGCCCCGGAGGCGGGCAGGAGCGCGGCGAGGGCGACCGTGCCGAGCAGCGCGAGGACGTAACCGTCGACGGGCAGCCAGGACGGCGGGCGGAGGGGACGGCGCGGGGGTCGGGCGGGGGTCGGGCGGGTCATGGGCTCCACTGCTCCGTGCACGGCGTTCGGCGGGTCGCGCCGGTCCATGGTGCGTCAGGGACCGGTCATCGGGAATCCCGTACAGCACTCTGACTGTCATCGCGTTTTGCGATAGCGTCGGAGGCGTGTACGAGCCCACCCAGTTGCGCACCTTCCTGGCCGTGGCCCAGACGCTCAGCTTCACCCGGGCCGCGGACCGGCTCGGGGTGCGGCAGTCGACCGTCAGCCAGCACGTGCGGCGCCTGGAGGAGGCGACGGGCCGTCCGCTGTTCGCCCGGGACACGCACCGCGTGGAGCTGACCGAGGACGGCGAGGCGATGCTCGGCTTCGCCCGGACGATCCTCCAGGCCCACGAGCGGGCGGCGGCCTTCTTCGGCGGGAGGCGGTTGCACGGGCGGCTGCGGTTCGGCGCGTCGGAGGACTTCGTGACGACCCGGCTGCCGGAGATCCTGGAGTCCTTCCGGCGCGAGCACCCCGAGGTCGACCTGGAACTCACGGTGGAGCTGTCCGGGACGCTCCAGGAGCGGCTCGCGGCCGGCCGCCTCGATCTGATCCTGGCCAAGCGGCGGGGGGCGGAGGACGGGGGGCGGCTGGTCTGGGAGGACGCGCTCGTCTGGATCGGGGCACCGGGGCTGCGGCTCGCACCGGACCGGCCGGTACCGCTGATCCTGTACCCGCCGCCGGGCATCACCCGGGCGCGAGCGCTGGAGGCCCTGGAGGCGCAGGGCAGGGCCTGGCGGATCGCGTGCACGAGTTCCAGCCTGAGCGCCAATGTGGCGGCGGCCCGCGCCGGGCTCGGCGTGATGGCGCACACGCGGGGCCTGGTGCCGCCGGGGCTCGTCCCGGTACCGGCCCGTGCGGGCCTTCCCGAGCTCGGTGACGTCGGCTTCGTCCTGCGCAGGGGGCACCGGGGCGGGGAGGTCCAGGAGGCGGCGGACGCGCTGGCGGAGGCGATCCTGGCGGGCGGCGACCGCCTGCACCGGCCGCACCGCACGGATCGTGCCCCCCAGGGGGCGGGCGGATCGTGGTGGCCCTCGTGAGCGGGCGGTGCCCGGGGCACGGGCCGGCGGGCGGGGCTCGACCGGCCGGGCGCGGCCGGGGCGTCGGCGCCCTGACCGCGGGGGCGGCGGTTACCGGGGGGGCGGCGGTTACCGGGGGGCGAACGGCGAGAAGGCGCCAGGCTGACGCACCGGAGGGCGGGGAGTGAGCGGCCGGTACAGATTCCGTGGAGATTCGCCCCCGACCGATCGCCCACGGCACGGCGGACTCGCCCACCCGCCGTTCTCACCCAGCCTGACCTGTGAGAACACGGAACGTTCCGGCTTGGTGAAGGAACTCCCACCAGCCGGTCCCGTGGGGTACCGTCACCCGCGCCGTACGGAGCGCAACAGAGGGCTTTCCAGCCACCTAGCCGTCGAGGAGCAGGTCAGTGCGCGAGTTCACCGTGCCGCCCGTCGAGGCGGCGCCTCAGGTAGGCGGTCTGGCGGACGCCGTGTTCGACCATGCCCTCGCCGAGCCGGACAGGGTCGCCTTCGGTCGGAAGGACCCCGGAGGGGAGTGGCGCGACGTGACGGCCGCGCGGTTCCGGGATGAGGTCCTGGGCCTCGCGAAGGGTCTGCTCGCGGAGGGCGTGCGCTTCGGCGACCGGGTCGCGATCATGGCCAGGACGCGGTACGAGTGGACGCTCTTCGACTTCGCGCTGTGGGCTCTCGGTGCGCAGCCCGTGCCGGTCTACCCGACCTCCTCCGCCGAGCAGGTCTTCTGGATGCTGCACGATGCCGGGGTCACCGCGTGCGTGGTGGAGCACGAGGACCACGCGATGACGGTCGGTTCCGTCATCGACCGGCTGCCCCGGCTCCAACGGCTGTGGCAGTTGGACGCGGACGCGGTGGGCGAGCTGACGGCGGCGGGCAGGGAGGTCGACGAGGAGGTCGTGCACCGGCACCGGCGGGCGGTGACCCCGGAGACGATCGCGACGGTCATCTACACCTCGGGAACGACCGGTCCCCCGAAGGGCTGTGTGATCACCCACGCCAATCTGATGTTCGAGACGGACACGCTGATGGGGCGTTGGGAACCGGTGTTCCGCTCGCGGTCCGGGGAGCGGTCCTCGACGCTGCTGTTCCTGCCGCTCGCGCACGTCTTCGGACGGATGGTGGAGGTCGCGGCCGTCCGGGGCGGGGTGAAGTTGGGGCACCAGCCGGTGATGGCCGCGGCCGAACTGCTCCCGGACCTGGCGGCCTTCCGCCCGAGCTTCGTCCTGGCCGTTCCCTACGTCTTCGAGAAGCTCTTCCGCGCGGCCCGCCGCACGGCGGAGGCCGAGGGGAAGGCGGGCCCCTTCGACAAGGCCGTGGAGGTGGCGGTCGCCTACGCGGAGGCACTGGAGCACAAGGCCTTCGGCACCGGCCCGGGTCCGTCGGCGGCGCTGCGCGTGCAGCACCAGTTCTTCGAGAAGACGGTGTACGGGAAGGTGCGCGCCGCCCTGGGAGGGCGCGTGCGGCACGCGATGTCGGGCGGTTCCGCCATGGACCGCAGACAAGGGCTGTTCTTCGCGGGCGCCGGGGTCACGATCTTCGAGGGGTACGGACTGACCGAGTCCTCGGCGGCGGCCACGGCGAATCCGCCCGGACGGGTCAAGTACGGCACGGTGGGACAGCCGGTGCCGGGGACGACGGTGCACATCGCGGAGGACGGCGAGGTGTGGCTGCACGGCGGACAGGTCTTCTCGGGCTACCTCAACTCCCCGGAGGCCACCGCCGCCGTCCTCAGCGACGGCTGGCTGGCGACCGGGGACCTCGGTTCCCTCGACGCCGACGGCTATCTGACGATCACCGGGCGCAAGAAGGAGATCCTGGTGACCTCCGGCGGCAAGAGCGTCTCCCCCACGGCCCTGGAGGAGCGGGTGCGGGCGCATCCGCTGATCGCCCAGTGCCTCGTGGTCGGCAACGACCGGCCGTACGTCGCCGCGCTCGTGACGCTGGACCAGGAGGCGGTGGAGCACTGGTTGGCGATGCAGGGACGGGCGCCGCTCGCCCCCGCCGAGCTGGTGCGCGACCCGGACCTGGAGACGGAGATCCGGCGCGGAGTGGTGGCGGCGAACACGCTGGTCTCCCAGGCGGAGTCGATCCGGACGTTCCGGATCCTCGCCCATCCGTTCAGCGAGGAGCACGGGCTGCTCACCCCCTCGCTGAAGCTGAAGCGGAAGGCCATCGAGCGGGCGTACGCGGTCGAGGTCGAGGCGCTGTACGGCTGACCGCCGGGGCACCGCACGGCTGCCGCCCGATGGAATGCGGGACGGCCGTTGATCGTTGACGCTGTGAGCAGAGGAGTGCCCGTACGCACCGTACGGGCCGCGACGACGTAAGGACCCCTCCCCCGTGAGCACGGACAGCAGCGTTCCCCCGGTCATCCTGAACAACGGCGTGCACATGCCGCAGCTGGGCTTCGGCGTCTGGCAGGTGCCGGACGCGGAGGCGACGGCCGCCGTGACGACGGCCCTGGAGGCCGGCTACCGGTCGGTCGACACCGCCGCCGTCTACGAGAACGAGCGGGGCACCGGCCGGGCCCTCACCGAATCCGGCATCGCCCGGGAAGAACTCTTCGTCACCACGAAGCTGTGGAACGGCGAGCAGGGCTACGACTCGACCCTGCGCGCCTTCGACGCCTCCCTCGACAAGCTGGGGCTCGACTACGTCGACCTGTACCTGATCCACTGGCCGGTGCCGGCGAAGGACGCCTACGTCGACACGTACCGCGCGTTCGAGAAGATCCACGCGGACGGGCGCGCCAAGGCGATCGGCGTCTCGAACTTCCTCCCCGAGCACCTGGAGCGGCTGATCGGCGAGACCTCGATCGTGCCCGCCGTCAATCAGATCGAGCTGCACCCGCAGCTCGCCCAGCCGGAGGCCCGCGAGGCGCACGCCCGGTACGGCATCGCGACCGAGGCGTGGTCCCCGCTGGGCCAGGGCAAGGGGCTCCTGGAGGTCCCCGCCATCGTCGCCATCGGCCAGAAGCACGGTCGGACGCCGGCCCAGGTGGTGCTGCGCTGGCACCTCCAGCTGGGGAACGTGGTCATCCCGAAGTCGGTGACCCCCTCGCGGATCCGCGAGAACATCGACGTCTTCGACTTCGAGCTGGACGCCGAGGACCTGGCGGCCGTCGCCGCCCTGGACGAGGGCCGGCGGATCGGCCCGAACCCGGCGGAGTTCAACGTCGGCGCCTGACGGTCCCGGGACCGGCACCCCGGGACCGGCGTCCGGGTCCGGGGCTCAGCCCTTGCGGGCGGTGTGGACGGTGTGGGCGGCCAGGTGGAAGACGTCCGTGCGGTGGTGCAGGGACAGTGCGTCGGCGGGGTCGAGGAGGCGGTCGAGCGTCTCCTTGTCGTCCGCGTCGAGGCGGGCCCCGAGGCCGTCCCGCAGCCGCCCGTAGTGGGCGAGGACCAGCTCCCGGACGGCCGGAGGCACCGGGGCGGGGGCGTCGACGAGGAAGGTGCGGGTGCCGGCGGGGGTGAGACCCGCAGCGGCGAGCAGGGCCCGCCAGTCGTCCGTCTCCGCCTTGGAGTCCGGGAGGTCGGCGCGCATCTCGGCGAACCAGTCGGCGCTGAGGGCATCGAGCCGGGCTTCCAGGCCGGGACGTCCGATGCCGATGTGCCGGGGCAGGTGGCGCGGGGCCAGGCCGCCCTCGACCAGGGCGATGAGGCCGCCGGGGTTCAGGTGGTCGGCGAACGCGGTGAGCGCGGCCCCCTGGTCACCGATGTGGTGCAGGGAGTTGCCCATCCAGATGAGGTCGGCCTGCCCCAGCGCGCCGATCCCTTCCGGGAGTTCGGCGTGGAGGGTGGAGACCCGGGCGCCGATGCCCCTGGCATCGGCACGGTCCCGGGCCCGGGCGAGGAGCTCGGGAGAGCCGTCGACGGCGACGGACTCGGCGGCCGGGAAGGCCTCGGCGAGCAGCCCGGTCACGACGCCGGGCCCGCTGCCGATGTCGAGGATCCGACGGACGCCCTGCACCGGGACCAGGCTGCCCAGCCAGGCGGCGGCCTCGGCGTAGACGGGGAGCGTGATCTCGGCCTGCCGCTCCAGGAGCGGGGCCATCTCGCCCCAGTCGAGGTCGGTGTCGTGGTGGTGACCGTGGCCGGACTGGTGGACGTGGCCCCCGCCGTGCGGGTGGTCCGGGTGGGAAGCGCGGTGCTGACTCATGGCTCCAGAGTGCGCGGACCGAGTGGAAAGCGCGAGGAATGTTGCCGTTCCGGCAATGCGAAACAGGCGCCGGAAGTCAGCAGCCCCGCCCCGCTCCGCTCCGCCCGGACGGGGCGCCGGACCGAAGGGCAGACGCACGGGCTGCCGGGCTGGACGGCCGACGGACCGCGGGCACGTTCGGCGGGTGAACGCGCGGGGGTGCGCGCCGGACGGCGGCGGGCCCGTCGCCCCCGGAGGGGACGCCCCGGCGCGGCCCTCAGCCCCGCCTGACGTACCGGGCCAGCCGGTAGTCGGGATCGGCACGCGGACGGTCCTGGTCCGGTAGGACGGCCAGCGCTTCGACGAGCCGCTCGACGGTGGCCGCGTCACCGCGGAACCAGGAGGCGTAGTGGCCGCGACGCACCTTGGCAGCGACGCCCTGCGGAGTGTTGCCCTGGCCGTGGCCGGTGAACCGGGTGCCGGAGGAGGGGGCGAGACCGTGGGCCACCGCGTACCGGTCGACGGAGTCGGCACGGTCCGATGCCGCCCCGGGCGACCGGTGGGGACGCAGGACGGCGTCGATGTCGCTGCCGACGTCGTGCGCGGCGTCCTTGTCCACGGTGACGACGAGGACCCCGCCGGGGCGCAGCACTCGGGCCGCTTCGGCGACGACCTCCTCGGCGAAGGGCACGAGGTGGAGCAGCCACACGGCGCTCACCGCGTCCAGGGAGGCGTCGGGGAACGGAAGCCGCCGGGCGTCGGCGCACACCACCCGTCCGGGAAGGCGCCCGCCTGCCACCCGGAGCATGGCACGGGCCGCATCGACGCCCTGGACCCGCAGACCGGGCCGCCTGAGCCGCTCGGTGACGAGACCGGTGCCGCAGGCGAGGTCGAGCAGGGTGCGGGCACCGGGCGGCACGAGCCGCAGCACCGCCTCGGCCGCGGCACCGGCACGGGGCACACCACCGCGGGTCTCGTCGTAGTGCTCCGCCTCGGCCTCGTAGTCGAGGAGGGTCCCGGCCGCGCTCGCCCTCTCCGTGCCGGTCAACTCGCGCCGTGGCCGGGCGCGATCCGCTCGACGCGGTCGGCGAGTTCGAAGTCCTTCTCGGTGACGGCACCACCGGCGGAGTGGGTGTTCACGGCCAGGGCGACCGTGTTGTAACCGAGGGTCAGGTCGGAGTGGTGGTCCAACTCCTGCTGGATCCGGGCGACGTGGACGACGAGGGCGGTCGCGGCGAAGTGGTCGCCGAGCCGGTACGTCCGCATGAGCCGGTCGCCCTCGACGGACCATCCGGGGAGCTCCCTCAGGCGGTCCTCGATCTCCTTCTGCGACAGGGGCTGTGTGGGCACGGCAGTGCTCCCTCCGGTCGAATGCTGCGGGTGGCACGGGGACGGACGGACCCCGGGAGAAAGGTACCCGCGGTCCCCCTCTGGGATACCGTCTGCCCATGGCGACTGTCGTGAGCGACACGGGAGTGGGTCCGCTGCTGCGCGGATGGCGCGAACAGCGGCGGCTGAGCCAGTGGGAGCTCGCGCTGCGGGCCGACTCCTCGGCACGCCACATCTCGTTCGTCGAGACGGGGCGCTCCCGGCCGAGCGAGGAGATGGTGCTGAGGCTGGCCGAGCACCTGGAGGTGCCGGTGCGGGAGCGGAACGCACTGCTGCTCGCCGCCGGGTACGCGCCCCGGTACCCGGAGTCGCCGCTCGACGCCCCGCGTCTGGAGACGCTCCGGGAGGGCATCGAGCGGCTGTTGCAGGGGTACGACCCGTATCCGGCGCTCGTGGTGGACGGCTCGTACACGGTGCTGGCGGCCAACCGGGGCGCCGGGCTGCTGCTCGCCGGACTGCCCGAGCACCTCCTCGCACCACCGCTGAACGCGATGCGGCTGACCCTGCACCCGGAGGGGTTGGCGCCCCGGATCCGGAACCTGCGGGAGTGGCGGGGGCACCTGCTCGCCCAGATGGAACGCCAGATGGGTCTGATGCGCTCGGAGGCGCTGCGCGAGCTCCACGCGGAGGTGGCGGCGTATCCGCTTCCGCCGAACGGCGAAGCGGACGAGCCGCCGGCGGAGGGAACGGATCCGTACATCGCGCTGCCGCTGCGGATCGAACACGACGGGCGGGTGCTGTCGTTCGTTTCGTCGATCTCGACGTTCAACGCCCCGATGGACGTGACCGTCGCCGAACTGGCCGTCGAGGCGTTCCTCCCGGCCGACCCGGAGACGGCCGCGTACGTGCGGTCGCTCGGTTAGCGAAGGACGCGGCCCGCAGCGCCGTCCGCTGGAGCACGGCGAAGCCGGCGACGACGGCGAGGAATCGGCGCACTGCGGACCGGGGCGGGGGTGCCGGCGAGACCGGCGAGCGGGGTCCGAGACATGACGGATCACCCTCCTTGGGGCCGTGCGTGCGGATGGCGGTCCCGGGTCCCGGACGGAGTGCGCCACCCGGGATCCGGTGGCCATGAGCATGCCAGGCGGGTGGCGAGGGGTCGATGACGCCGGAGGTAAGGGAAGCCCCGGGGAAGCCCCGGGGAAGCCCCCTCGGAGACGGTGCCTCGGGTCCGGAACCGCCCCTCGCCCGCTTTGACGGCCCCGGACGCCCACCCACGGCAGGACACGGCGGAGTCCGTGCAGTGGGCGCGACCGGTACATGCGCCTGCTTTCGACGACCGCCCCCGCCTTCTTTCCGGAGATCCCCATGGGCCTCTCCCCCGAACACTAAGGTCTTCCGTTGTGCCGTACGTCACATGGGGACGGCATGGGGTGGGTGGCTTGGGGTGAGGCAACCGAGTGCCCGAGTGACGAGATCTGGGGGCTTTGTGCACGAGATGACCAAGGGCTCGAACGTGGCGCTGGCGGCGCTGAGCGAGAACACCGGCTCGGTGATCGTGAGTCTGAGTTGGATCAGCCAGACCGGTGAAGGCGATGCGGACGTGTCCGTCCTGCTGCTGGACGCGAACGGCAAGGTCCGCGGTGACAAGGACTTCTACTTCTACAACAACCCTGTTGCCGCTGACGGAAGCGTGCAGCTCCTGGGGAAGACGCCGACGGGGAGCGGCGACGAGGACCGGATCGGCTTCGACCTGACCGCAGTCCCGTCCGACGTCGACCGGATCGTCGTGGCAGCGAGCCGTTACGGAGGAGCCGCCTTCGGGGAGTTGGAGGACCTCAAGCTGACATTGGCCGACGGCGGCGGCGAAGGCCTGCTCGGATTCACCATCGATGACGCCGGCGCGGTGAGCGCGATCATCTTCGGCGAGCTGTACCGACGTGGGGAGGAATGGAAGTTCCGTGCCGTCGGGCAGGGCTACGACACCGGTCTGGCCGGTCTGGCAACGGACTTCGGCGTGGACATCGATGACGACACGGATGCGGAGAAAGCACCGGGCGACACCGGGACCGGCGAGTGGGCAGACCCGCCGTCCCCGGACATCGAGCAGGAACGGCACACCGCTCCGGGCTCGGTTCCGGCCCCCCGGCCGTCCGGTGACGAAGCGGAACCGAAGAAGGCAGCACGACCCCGTACGGCGAAGAAGAAGATCACAGTACCGAGGATGGCCAAGAAGTCCCTCGCCGAGAACGATTCCTGGAAGCAGGCCCGGCTCTTCCCGGTCTCGGTGCTCAAGAGCGACCGGGACAGGGAGACGCGCGCCACGTCGGTGCTGCTGTCCGTGATGGCCCAGGTGCCGGAGTTCGGCCGGAGGCTCACCGCGGCCTTCGGGGCGCCGTCGGGTCGTATGGAAACCTTCACCGAAGTCTCGCTGCCGCACGGCGACACCCCACGACGCCCCGACGGAGTGATCCGTGTCGAGCGTGCCGGCAAGCTGTGGACCGCGCTGGTGGAGACCAAGACCAACGGCAACGGCCTCAAGCCCGAGCAGGTGCAGGCGTACATGGACATTGCTGCCCGCCGCGGCTATGAGGCCGTGATCACTCTGTCGAACGACGTGGCGCTGGAGGGCAGCCCCCTCGTCGACGTCAAAGTCGACGGACGGCGTAAGCACAAGGTGGCCCTCTGGCACCTCTCGTGGGCCGAAGTCACCCATCAGGCACAAATGTTGATCCGGCACGAGGGCGTCGGGGACAAGGCTCACGCCTGGCTGCTCCAGGAACTGCTCCACTATTTGCGACACGAGAACTCCGGTTGCCACGGCTTCCAGAACATGGGTGCGGCCTGGGTGCCCGTACGCAACGGAATCGACGACGAGACCCTGTGCCAAGGCGACCCGCGCGCGCTGGAGGTGGTCGAGAACTGGGAACGGCTCATCCGTCAGATCTGCCTCAGCCTCGGCGGCGAACTCGGTCAGAAGGCATTGCCCGTTCAACGTGCCAAGCGTGGAGCCGACCCGGGAACCCGTCGCAGCCGTCTGGCCGATGACCTCTGCACCAACGGCAGGCTCCAGGCAGAACTCCGGATCGAGGGCGCACCCGGCATCCTGGCCGTCATTGCCGACCTGCGCACCGGAAAGCTCCGCACCTCCATCGAAATCCCCGCGCCCGAACAGGGCTACCCGCTGACCTGGGCCAAACGCCTCGTCCGGCGCCTGGCCGAGGCTCCGGCAGACCTTCACGTCGAAACCCTGCTCGAAGGAACGACCGGGGGGCCGCGCGGCACCTTGGAAAGGCTCCGCCCCGAACCGGCTGACATGCTCCCGAGGAACAACGCCGCCCAGCTCACGGGCTTCCGCCTGTCGCTGTTCAAAAGCATGGGAAGCAGCCGCGGGAACGCCGCATCCGGCTTCATCCGCAGTGTCGACGACGCGGTGCATCGCTTCCACAACAGCGTGGTGGTCCACTTGGACCGTCCGGCGCCCCGGCAGACGTCCGCGAAGGAACGCACCGGGACAGAGTGACCTCTCCTCATGGACTGCTGCACGCGAACCCGGGCGGTGCGAAGCGGGCCGCGGTCCGATGCCGCGAGAGCGGACGAGACACCGGTGGGGGTCGGTGTGCCGGGGACGTCCCCGCGGCCCCCGGAGGGTGCTCCGGGGGCCCGTCCGGGAGGTCAGTGCTGCGGGCCCTCCCGACGAGCGGAGCCCTCCTGAGCGGTGGCGGGCTCGGAGGTCGGTGCGGGTGCCGGGGTGCCGTGCTCGGGCGCGGTGCGCTCGGCGCGCCGGGCGCGGGAGGCCTCGGCACGCACCAGGGCCTGGAGGACGGCGTACGGGTCGACGGGCATGGTGGAGCTCCTCGTGGTGCGGAGACGGTGGAAGGGCTGCGGGGAGGCGGACCTCTCAGCAGCGCATCACCACGCACCTGGGCACGTCACCGAACGGGACGGGCACGGCGGCGGAAACCGGGATCCCCAAACGGGACGGGCCTCCGTGGGCGCGGGCTTCGGACGTGACGGGCCGCGGGCCCGCACCGTGCCGGCGCGCCCGGCCGGAGGGCCCGGCCTCGGTGGCGGCCGGGTCGTGGGTTTCCCCGCCGGGGTCAGCGGCCGGTGCCACGGCCGCGGACGCCTCGACGGTGGGCACGGTGGCCGCGGTCCCGGTGCCGAAGAGGGCGGCGAGGACGAGGAGGAGCACGATCCACCGCTGTCGGCCACGGTCCGGGCGTGCCGGGCCTCCCGCCGGGACGGCGGGCGCGGCGGACTGCTCGGGCGCGGTGCTCACGGAGATCCGTACTGCCCCGCCGGGATCCCGGCCCGGCGCACCCGGGCCGAGATCCGCCCGAGCGGCCTACGCGGGGGACACCGGATTCACCGCCCCGGCGGTCATGCCCACCCGCACGGGCGCCCGCCGGGATCCCGCCGGGCGCC